>JAYUGD010000875.1:0-3775 GCA_043767785.1 Zavarzinella sp.
CCGCCGCGGAGAGGGGGTTAGGGGTGAGGGTGCCTTTGCGGCCGCGGTTGCTTCGCCGGAAAAGCATTGCCTGACGGCGGGGGGGGCGGGTAACTTAACAGGAGCCTGCCCCGCCGCGTTCCGTCCCTCACCGAACCCGCCATGCGAACACTCTCCGCCATAGCGCTCGTCCTCTCCGCGTTGATTGCCAACGCCGCCGAGCCGGCCGTCGTCGATTTTACCCGGGAAATCAGGCCGATTTTGAACAACTCGTGCTTCGCGTGCCACGGGCCGGACGCGGCCCAGCGCAAGGCGAAGCTGCGGCTCGACACGCGCGCCGACGCGGTGCTGAAGGCCATCGTCCCCGGCAAGAGCGCCGAGAGCCAGGTGTACGTGCGGATGATTTCCAAGGACAAGGACGAGGTGATGCCGCCCGCGCACGCGAAGAAGCCGGCGGTCACGGCCGCGCAGGCGGAACTCGTGAAGCGGTGGATCGACGCCGGCGCGAAGTACGACGAGCACTGGGCCTTCGCGAAGCCCGCGCGCGTCGATCCGCCGATGGTCAAAAACCAAGCGTGGGTGAAGAACCCGATCGACGCTTTTATCGCCCGCGGGCACGAGGCCAACGGCTTCGCGCCGAACCCGCCCGCGGACAAGGCGACGCTGGCGCGCCGCCTGAGCTTCGACCTCACCGGCCTGCCGCCGGCCCCGGAAGTGGTCGATGCGTACCGGAAGAACGCATCGCCGGACGCCGATGCGTTGCTCATCGCCGCGTTGATGAAGTCCCCGCACTTCGGCGAGCGCTTGGCCGTCATGTGGCTGGACGCCATCCGCTACGCGGACACGGCCGGCTACCACAGCGACAACCACCGCGACGTCTGGATGTTCCGCGACTACGTCATCACGGGCTTCAACGAGAACAAGCCGTTCGACCAGTTCACGCGAGACCAGCTCGCCGGGGACTTGCTGCCGAACGCCACGAACGAGCAGCGCGTCGCCTCCGGCTACAACCGCATGTTGATGACGACCGAGGAAGGCGGCGCCCAGGCCAAGGAGTACACCGCCAAGTACGTCGCCGACCGCGTCCGCAACGCCTCCAACGCCTGGCTCGGCGTGACGCTCGGGTGCGCCGAGTGCCACGACCACAAGTACGACCCGTTCAAGCAGAAGGACTTCTACCGCTTCGGCGCCTTCTTCGCGGACGTGGCCGAGACCGCGGTCGGCCGGCAAGCGCAGACGCCGATCATGTCCCCCGCGCTACAGGCCGAACTTCAAAAGCTCGACGCCGAGATCGCCAAGGCCAAGGCCGACCTCGCGGCCGCCAAGATCGACGACGCCGGCCTCGCCAAGTGGGAGCCGGAGGCGAAGAAGGCCAAGGGCCTGCCCAAGCCGGTGACGGACGTGCTGGCCGTCGAAGCCGCCAAGCGCACCGACGCCCAGAAGAAGACGCTGCTCGACCACTACCGTAACATGGTCGCCCCGGAGACGGCGGCGGTCCGCAAGGCAATCGCCGACGCGACGGCCAAGCGGGACGGGCTGGCGAAGGCCGTCCCGCAGTCGCTCATCTCGACCAGCACGGCCCCGCGCATGGTGCGCGTGTTGCCGCGCGGCAACTGGCAGGACGACAGCGGCGAAGTCGTCACCCCGAACGTGCCGGGCTTCCTCCCTCAGCCCAACATGACTGGCAAGACGGACAAGGACCGGCTCTCGCGATTGGACTTGGCCAACTGGCTCGCCTCGCCCGAGAACCCACTGACGGCCCGCGTGTTCGTCAATCGGCTGTGGAAGATCGCCTTCGGCCAAGGCCTCGTCCGCAACATGGACGACTTCGGCACGCAGGGGACGCCGCCCAGTCACCCGGAACTGCTGGACTGGATGGCGACGGAGTTCGTCCGCACCAAGTGGGACGTGAAGGCCATGCTCACGCTGATGGTCAGTTCTAACGCCTACCGGCAGTCGTCGGTCTCCACGAAAGAGACGCGGGACAAGGACCCGGGCAACGTGTGGCTGGCCCGGCAGAACCGCTTCCGGCTCGACGCCGAGTTCGTGCGCGACAACGCGCTGGCGGTCAGCGGCCTGCTCAACCGCCACGTCGGCGGGCCGAGCGTGAAGCCGTACCAGCCGGCCGGGTACTGGTCGTACCTCAACTTCCCGACGCGGGAGTGGCAGAGCGACAAGAACGCCGACCAGTACCGCCGCGGGCTGTACACGTATTGGTGCCGCAGTTTCCCGCACCCGAGCCTGTCGGCCTTCGACGCCCCGAGCCGCGAGGAATGCACCAACGAGCGCACGCGCTCCAGCACGCCGCTGCAAGCGCTGGTGTTGCTGAACGACCCGACCTATGTGGAGGGGGCGAAGATGTTCGCCGAGCGCATCATCGAGAAGGGGGGCCAAACCACGGCCGAGCGGCTGAACTTCGCTTATCGCCAGAGTCTTTCCCGCCCGCCGAAGGCCGAAGAGGTGAAGGTGTTGGAGGAAATGCTCGCCAAGCACTTGGCCGAGTACCGGGCCAACGCGACGGCGGCGAAGAATCTCCTTGGCGCCGGCCTCTCCCCCGTTCCGACCAAGTCCGACCCGGCCGAGATGGCCGCGTGGACATCAGTGAGTCGGGTGATTCTCAACCTGCACGAGGTCGTCACCCGAAATTGATCGCACAACGAACGGGACGAATGCACCAACGGCCGGCAAACATCGCACGAACAAGCGACGATTGTCGGCCGTTCGCCTGTTAGTCATCCGTTGCCATCATTCTCCGCAACACGGTCGAATCGGAGCGCGCACGGGTGGTCAGTTCTTGTCTCCAACCCATAATGATTAGCTTGCCGTCTGAAAACCGTCGGGCGGTGCCCTCAACCGGTGCAACACCTGCTGACGGAATGGAATTCAGTTGATTGTCCGTCGGCCATGGAGTGATGTATAAAATGGCCATAAAGCGTTTCTAAATAACGACTTAATGACTATTTCATGTGAAAATCAAAGGGGCGGCGCGGCCTTTGCTCTTCATAAATTGTGGTTGTTTTCAGGTGGCGAGTCGATGTAAACGGTTAGCGTTTGGCGGATTCGTGACGTAAAATTTACGGAACCCCCCAAGTGCCCCCACCCGTTAAAGTCGTCTAGGGCTAAATCCCCATGCCAACACTCCTGAAAACACCGGCCAGTCGGCCGGCCCGCTCGATGAACCTGGCCGCGACCGGGGATGTCTTGCAGGGACTGATCGAGAAGAACTTGATCATCGGCGAGTTAATTGACGGCCGTGTCTCCTTACCGGAGGCGGCCAAGCGGTTCCAAAAAGCCCACGTGGCGGCCGGGAACTGTCTGGAGCGGACGACCGGCGTGCCGAGCCGGTCTTTGGAGACGGAAAACACCTGCCGGACGCTGATCGGCTGGGTGCGGCTGACCCTGCGGGACCGGCCGGAACAGGCCGACCGCGTGACGGCCCGCCTGGAAGAAGAACTGGGTTAAACGTCCCTTCGGCCATAGAGAGGCCGGACCGAGGGGGCCAACCAAGGCCTCCCGGAATCCCATCGTGGACACCGCCCGCCCAAAAATCGCCGCCGCCTTCTTCCCGCCCCGACACGCGGGCGTCACCGAGTTCACCGCCGTGGACAAAGAGGTGGTGGAACTCGCCCTCCTCCTGCCCCGCTGGCAGGCCGTCGCCCTCGAAAACGCCGCCCACCAGCGCGGCCTCACCGCCGGCCAAATGCTCCGCAAGCTGATCGGCAATTCACTCGGCAATCCGGTCGCGGGCTGAAGAACGCCTTTGTTTAACGAGCCGCGGGGTTGACCCCCGCGGGAG
>JAYUGD010000876.1:0-3773 GCA_043767785.1 Zavarzinella sp.
GAGAGGGGGTTAGGGGGTGAGGTAAACGGCCGGCGCCCGCGCGAAAACTGCTACATCGTCCCCAACTCTGCTCTAAAGGGGCTTGTACGCGGAGTCGCCGGTCGCCGTCAGGTAGCGGATGCCCTGCTTCAAGTTGGCCCGCGCGCCGCCGGTCAGGTGCTTGGCCCACTCGGGCCGGCCCTCGCCGCGGAACCACGCGAGGTGGGCCAGCGCCCAGCCGAACATCGGCGGGGTCATGTACTCCGGCTTGGGCAAGTCGGCGTCCGGCCACCTGGTGTATTGACTCGCCCACGTGCGGGGCGTGTTGGCCAAGAAGACCCCCAAGCCGAAGTGGACGACGGTGAGGTCGGTCAGCAGTTCGTTGTCGAACTCTTCCCGCATGATGCGGCTCTCGCCCAGCAGCCGGACGTGGGCCAACTCGTGGGCGATGGTGCCGACCAAGCCCATTGGGTCGTCCAAGCCCGACTTGTCGATGCGGACGATGAACTTTGACTCCCCCTCCTCGTAAGTCCCGGCGGCCCCGGGGAGGTATTGGCCCGCGTCGTTCACCAGCCAAATCTTCCCAGCGTCGGCCACGAACTTGAGGGCCACCAGATCGGGAATCACGTCCATGTACTCGCACACCCGGTCGAGCATCCGGCGAACGGCCTTCATCGACCCGTCATAGGGGTCCGGGAAAAACGCGGGCGTAGGCAGCACGACGCGCCGCCCCGAAAAGGCGCTGTCGTCGAACTCCTCGGCCAGCCACGCCAACCGCTCTTCGACCCACGCCTTCGCCGCTGGGTCGCACGGGCACGCCGGTCGGAACAGCCAGCCGAGCATTGGGCGTCTCCCGCCGGGATTTTTAGGGCTGGGGCGACTTCGCGGGCGGCCCCAGCCGATCCAACTCGGCGAGGGCGATCGTGTGTTCAAAGTACGACGGGTCGCCGTGCGCCTTCACCCAGCGGAAGTGGGCGCGCGCCGCGGCCGGGCGGCCCTGAATGACGTGGTGCAACCCGAGGAAGCAATGGGCCTCGGTCCGCAGGCCGTCGTCGTCGGCCAGCTTCAAGAGGGCCGGCTCGTCGAACTCGCCGCGCAGGAACTGAACCACGTGGGCCGGCCACGCCTCGGGGAGTTTGCCGGCGGAGGCCGTCAGGAACTTCTTCGCGGCCGCGTCGTCCCCCGCCAGCCCGGCCGCCAAGTGGCCGAGGACGACGGCGTTCGGCGCCAAGCCCCCTTTCCATCCGACGAGGTCGATCACGTCTTGGAACCCCTTGGCGGCCCCCGGTTGGCGCCCCATCAACAGCGCCACCGCCCGGTTGAAGTGGGCTGACGCGTCCTTCGGCCCGCGGCGGAGGGCCGCGTCGTAGTCCTTCACGGCCGCGTCGTACTCCCGCATGTCCCGCCGCACGTTGCCCCGACTCATGTAAGAGCGGGCGTCCTGGGGGTCGAGGCGGAGGGCCGCGTCGTAGTCCGCGACGGCCTTGTCGTACGCCTTCTTGCGGCGCCACGCGGCCCCCCGGTTGGCGTACGCGACGGCCAGTTTGGGGTCGAGGCGAATGGCCTCGTCATAGTCCGCGATGGCCTTGTCGTATTCCTGCTTGGCGTGGCGGCCGAGTCCGCGGTCGTTGAAAGCGAGCGCCAACGCGGGGTTGAGGCGGATGGCCTCGTCGAAGTCCTTAATCGCCTTGTCGTACTCGCCCTTCTGGTGCCGCGTCTCGCCGCGGTTGTAAAAAATGACGGCGTTCTTCGGGTCGAGGCGGGCGGCTTCGTCGTAGTCCTGGATGGCCTTGTCGAATTCCCGCCGCGCGCTCCAAACATTGGCCCGGTTGCTGAAAGCGCTGGCTGTCGTGGGGTCGAGGCGGATCGCCTCCGTGTAGTCGCGGATCGCCTTGGCGTATTCCTTCTTGAAACCCCACGCGCTCCCCCGGTTGTTGAACGCGCGGGCGAGCGAGGGGTCGAGGCGGACCGCCTCGTCCAAGTCGAGGATCGCCTTGTCGTAATTCTTTTGGTTGAGCCAGACGTAGCCGCGCGTGGCGTAGGCGAGGGCGAACGCGGGGTCGAGGCGGACCGCCTCGGTGAAGTCTCGGACGGCCTTGTCCGGCTCCCCGGCGTCCGCCCACCCCGCCCCGCGCATGAGCAACGCCCACGTGTCTTTCGGGTCCGCTTGGACTCGGCGGTCGAAGTAACCTTGGGCGTCGCGCGCCCGCACGAAGTCGGCCTTGGCGACCCAACCGTCCCGGGCCCCGTCGTGAATCCGCAACAGTCCCTCGCCGTCGTCCCGGACGGTCGCCGGCCACCGGCCCGAGTAGGGGAAGGCGACAACCTTGCCGTCCGCCCGGACAACCAGACTAATGTCCTTGACCGGCTTCGTCGGCAGGACGGACTCGCCGACCCACGATTTGTCTTGCCCGCCGGCCAGGGAGTTGACCCCAATGACCGCCGCCACGACGAACAGGGCAAGACGAGGCGTCCTCATTCGGGCTTCTCCGCGATGCCGACCGCCCCGCCCCCGTTTGGGCCGACCGTAGGCCTTGTTGATCCCCAGTATCTTATTGTCACCACGCCGCCAAAAGGACATACGGCCCGCAGCGCCACGAGCCGTCCCAGCGGCGGGTGCAGAGGCGGCCCTTGAGCGTGTCGGTCTCGCCGTTCAAGACGATGTCCGCCCGCAGGACGTGGCCGGTCGGGTCGAGCAGGCTTACGTCTACTTCGTGGCGGTCCAAGTGATAGGTGCCGTTGACGGCGCCGAGGCACACCCCGTCCGTGTGCGTGTCACCGATGGGCTGTTTGAGGTACACCACGCCGACGAAGGTGACCGCCCCGAGGGTGACGGTGTAGGGAATGGGGATTTGTGTCAGCTTGGCGTCGGCCTTGAACGTCTCCCACGCTTTGAGTTCGAGGGCCGATGGCCGGGTCACACTGGCGCCGTGGCCCGCGGCCGGCGGATTGACGGCGGCCGTGTCCGCGACCGCCGTCTCGGTCCCGCCCCGCCGTTTCGCCTTGCCCATGGCCGCCCCCGGGTGAACTCGACTGACGGGCGAAATCCCGTCGCATAAGCAGATACGCTAACCGATGCGCCGCCATCGTTCAACCGATTTCCGGACGCAATCGTCAGAACGACGACTCGCGGCCGGCCTCACCGATTGGCGTCGTTGCCAGCTGGCCGACGGCGGGCGCCGGATGACGCCGGAGTCGGAGCGAAGAATCACCGCCCCGGGAAAAGTTTCCAATTCCCCGCGGAAGATTCCGCCCGCGCCGTCGTTTCGCTAGTCTGAGGGCGACTAGCCCTTCATTCACCCCAAGCGGAGATTGGTCATGTGGAAATGGCTCTTGAGCGTGTTAACGCTGGCGGCGAGTCTCGGGTCGGCCTCGGCCGACGGGTATACCAAGTGGGTCAACGACCCGGTTAAGAAGACGTACTCGTGCCAGTACGTGTACGCGAACAAGTCGACCGCCAACAGTACCCAAAACGTGGTGGTCTACTACGGCGACAAGGAACGCAAGAACTGGGCGTACTACTACAACGCCAAGATGGAGCCGTGGGCTAGGTGCGCCGTCCCCGGCAACCCCAAGTACGACGCGAAGGCCATGACGTGGGAAGCCCTCAAGCCCGACACCAGCGGCTACGCCCCGTTCAAGGACAAGGCCGGCGACCCGGAGCCGGCCGGCTTCTGCCCCGCCCCCAAAGACGGCAAGGCGGTGATCGCCGCGCTGCCGCTGCCGCCGGTGTGATGACGTGAATTTGCGAGCCGAGGGCCGTGAGGCCCCGGGTGATGCGCCTGAGCGCATCA
>JAYUGD010000877.1:0-1214 GCA_043767785.1 Zavarzinella sp.
CTCCGCAAAGCCGTCGCGTCGCGGCTAAACATTTGTCTTCCCCATTGCGGGCAAGGGCGTTTGAATACTATGTTGATAAAGTGAAGGCCACTCGTCTTCTCGGTGGAATCACATTGGACAGGACTCGCGGCCGCATCCAAATCGGGTCGGCGGCCGTCTAACGAGTCGGAGGTACCTTTCCCATGGTCCGTCGTCACTGGCCGGTTCTCGCGTTTGCCCTCCTTGTCGTGGGCGTCGGCTTGGACTTGCAGGCCCAAACCCCGGCCGCCCCCAAATCAACCGCCCCGGCCGTCTCGGCGACGGACTTCAACGCCAAGGAACTCACGGCCCGGCAACAGGCCGTCGAGCAACAGTACAAGGCGTTCACGCTCAACCTGCTGTCCCTGGCCCGCAAGCTCAAGGCCAGCACCCGCGTCGAAGACCAAGACAAGGCCAAGACCCTGGAGAAGGCCATCGAACTGGCCGACAAGGAAGGCGTGGACAACAAGTTCACCATGCTCCTGCGGACGCTCTCGAAGTCCGGGGACTTAGGTCTCAACGACCTGACCAAGGCCGGCGGCCAGCAGGACGACATCATCAAGGCCATGTCCGCGATCTTGGCCATCCTGCAAAGCGACGACGAACTCGCCCGCATTAAGAGAGAGAAAGACGACCTCGAAAAGCACCTCGCCGACCTGAACAACCTGATCCGCGGCGTGAAGATCGTTCAAGCCCGCACGGACTCCGGCAAGGGGGACAAGGACCAACTCGCCGCCGAGCAGAAGAAACTCGCCGAACTGACCAACAAGCTCGCCGAACGCATGGGCGCCCCGAAGGACGCCAAGCCCGCTGACCCCAAGGCCGGCGACCCGAAGGGCGAACAGCGGGACCCCGGCAAGGGCCAAGAGGGCAAGGGCGAAGACAAGAAGGACACCGACAAGCCGAAGGGCGAAGCCAGCAAGCCCGGCGACAAGCCGATGGGCACCGGCGACCCGAAAGACCCCAAGAAAGACCCGATGGGCGGCGGCGACGCCAAGCCCAGCAAGGGGCCGCCGAAGGACGGCGCCAGCGACGCCAAGCCCGGCAAGCCGGGCGACCCGAAAGAAGCCAGCGGCGGCAAGCCGATGGGCGGCGGCAAGCCGATGGACCCGATGAAGACGGACCCCAAGAAGGACGAAGTCGCCAAGGACAACAAACCGGCCGAGAGCCGCAACAAGGAAGACAACAAGGGCGAG
>JAYUGD010000878.1:0-3770 GCA_043767785.1 Zavarzinella sp.
CGAGCTTTGCCTCTTTGCGAGCTTTGCGTGAAACTCTTCATTCCAGGTTGCCGGGATTTTCCCCGAATCTTTCCCCCGGCCCCGCGCCTCCATTTAAGATGAGCGGTGAGGAGGCGGGCATGGCAACAGCCACCGACGAGCCGCTGACACCCGAAGTGGTGTTCCGGGAGTATGTGCCGCGCGTATACAATCTCGCCCGGCGGATGCTGAACAACGACGCCGACGCCGAGGACGCCACGCAGGACGTGCTGGTGCAGGTCGTGCGCAAACTGGACACGTTCCGCGGGGACGCGGCCTTCACGACGTGGCTGCACCGCGTGACGGTGAACGCGGCCTTGGCGGTGCGGCGCAAGCGGGCCAAGCGGGAAGAACACCGCGTCTACGACCCGCTGGAGAACTTCACGGAAGAGGGGGCGCACGGCGGGTCCGTCCGGCCGTGGCCGAAACTCCCCGACCGCGTGGCGCTCGACGCCGAACAAAAAAAGCTGATCGAAGAGGCCATCGGCCAACTGCCCGAGACCTACCGGGACGTGTTCGTCCTCGCGGACGTGCAGCAACTCCCGAACGCGGAAATCGCCGAGGCGCTGGACCTGAGCGTGGCCGCCGTCAAGAGCCGGCTGCACCGGGCCAGACTGATGATGCGGGAAACCCTGTCCCGGCACTATGAGGAATTGCTGTCATGACCCTGACGTGCCGGAAGGTCGCCGAAATTCTCGTGGACTACGTGGACGGCACCATGCCCGAAGAGGACCGCGCGACCCTCGACCGCCACTTCTGCGGGTGCGTCCCGTGCGCGATTTACCTGCGGACGTACCACGACACGATCATCCTCACCAAGTCCCTTCCCAATGTCCCCCTCCCCCCCGAATTCTTAAGCCGCCTAAAAGAAGTGTTCGCCAAGGAGTGCGGGCAAAAGCAGGGGTGACGCCATGCCGGTACACGACTGGACGCGGGTCTCCCCCGGCCTATTTCACGACTTCCATCAGAGTTGGACGTTTGCTCTGTCTGGCGCGCTTAATGCCGAATTGCTGCCGGACGGTTTCTTCGCTGTGTTGGAGTGGAAGGCCGACCCGCCGATTTCCAAGGCGAACGCTCGGAATTGGCAACCCGAAGCGCCGCCGCACTTCTTCGATCCGCCCGAGTCCGAACCCGACGACGTGTGTTACGCCCGCAAAGCCAACCGCATCACGATCCGGTGCGGCCTCGAAATTGTTGTTGCCGTCATCGAACTTGTCTCGCCCGGCGACAAGAGTTCCCGCGCCGCCGTTCAATCGTTCGCCCGTTCGGCCGCCGGGTTCCTGCGGGCGGACGTCCACCTGCTATTGATCGACTTGTTCCCGGCGACGCCGCACGACCCACAGGGCATTCATGCCGAGATCATGGGACAAATGGATTGCCCGTCCGAACCTGAAGACAAGCCACTCACGCTGGCAAGCTACGACATGACGGGATCGGTCTGCTCTTCCGTTGAGTCCTTCGCCGTCGGCGACCTCCTCCACGAGATGCCCTTAGCCCTGTGGGCGGCCCATTTCGTCCGCGTCCCGCTCGAAGCGACCTATCAGGCGACGTGGACCCTCACGCCGAAGCCGATTCGGGATTTGTTGGACCCGCCGGCGGCGTGACCGACTGATGCGATGAGGGTTTTGGCTTTCAGCTCCAACGGAGCGGCCGGTTGTAGCCAAGCCCGGAAGGGCCTGGAGTGCGGCACTTCTTCAAGCCCTGAAGGGGCGGCCGGACCTAACACACTGTTCCGGCCGCCCTTTCAGGCCTTGAAATCATTTTCGCCCGCGAGTCCAGCCCCTTCCGGGGCTGGCTACGGCCGGCCGCTCCGTTGGAGCTGAAAACACTTGCCCCAACTCGCCGTGTGGGGAAGAACCATTCTCGTTGGAATTTTACCCGGCACCCCGGCGCCCCGCCTCACTTCTTCCCCTTCGGCTTCTTCGGCGGCAACGCCCCGACGAACGCCATCGACGTTTGGATCAGGTGCCGTTCGTTTCGCAAGTCGTCGGCCTCGGCCAAAGCAAACTGAATCCAGCCGCGCATGGGGCGCCCGCCGGGTTGGAAGAACGCCACGCCCGGTTCGCCGACGCGGCTCTCGGCGTAGTCGTCGGGCACTTTGAAGATGACGCCGTCTTCCCGGACGCCGGCGAACATGTGGTCGTGCAGGAAGTACGCCGGGTGGCCCATCATCTGGCCGAGCCGGACGCCCGGCCGCTTCAGCAGCAGGGCGTCCATCACTTCCTTGTGGTCCGCGCGGTACTTTTTCTTGGCCGGCATGGGGGCTAATCCTCGGGGGCGTGACTGGGTCATCGTGGGTGTAACCAACTTCTCTGGTGCGGTCCGGGGAATTTGGGTAAAAGGGGTTGCAGGAAAACCACCGTTCGGAGACCCAAGGATGAGTCGCAAGCAAGTGCTGCTGGAGTTGACCGAGGGGGAAGAGGCTCTGGTCCGCCAGACGCGGGCGTTTCACGAGGAACTTCAACAAGCGGCCCGGACGGCTCCGCATGGCAAACTGTTGCTGAACGGCGAGACGGCCGTCATCAGCGGCGGTCGGGAACTCCAGCGGTCGTTGTTGGAACGCGTGGTTCAGGAAGGTCTCGCGGAGGCCGAAAAAAAGGGGCGCCGAGCCGCGTCTGCGCGTGTGGCTGTCCGCGGGTGAACCGGGGGATCGGCCGGCGGCAACTCGTGAGTGGCGTGGGGGAATTGCGTCTGGGGCGTCGGTATTGGCAGTGCCGCTGCGGGGCGGACGGGAGTTATGCCGCCGACGCGGCGGTCGGAATCGCGGGCCACCTGACGGTTCCCCTGCAAAAGCACGTCTGTCGGCTGACCGCGGACGTGGCCTTCGCCAAGGCCGCCGACCATCTGAACGCCCTGTTGGAGGTGTCGCTGAGTCCGGAGACCCTGCGAACGGTCAGCCACGAGCGTGGCCGGGAGATGGCCCGGCATCAACCGAAGGACGAGGCGGCGGCGCAGCTCTTTCGCCACGCGGCGGGAGCGGTGGCGTTCACCGTGGACGCGGGGAAGGTGAACACGCGCGAACGGGGCTGGAAAGACCTGAAAATCGGGGTGATTCAGAAGCGGGCGGCGGGAGAGCCGGTGTCGCCGGGGGACTGGCCGGACCAACGGCTGCCGGGGGCGACGGCCACCGTCGCGTTCGCCCGAATCGCGACGGCGAAGGACTTTGCCGGCGACGGGAAGAAATGGCTTCGCCGGTTGGGCGTCCGGCCGTTCGGTGAGGTTCATGTATTGGGCGACGGGGCGGACTGGATTTGGAAACAGGCGAACCGGGTGTTGACCGGCGGTGTGCAGACCTTGGATTTCTTCCACGGGTGCGAACATCTGGGCAAGGCGGCCGAACGGATTCACGGCGAGGGAACCCCCGGGCGGGCGGCCTGTTTTGACCGGGGCAAGGAACTGTTGCTGACGCAAGGCTGGACGGGCGTGTGCGCGTGGGTCGATGAACAACTCCGCGGGACGGACGGGGAGGAACAGAGCCGTCGGCAACGGCTCACCGACCGGGTGTTGCTGTCCTTCGCGAAGCACGCCACGCGGTTGAATTATGCGGAGCGGCTGGCGAGCGGCCGGGCCATCGGCAGCGGCTCGGTCGAAGGACAAGCCAAGACACTCGGCCTGCGGTTAAAGGCCCGGGGAGCCCGTTGGAACATCCGCAACGTCCGCAAAATGGCCAGTCTGGTCAACGTGCGGAACTCCAGCCAATGGGACACCTACTGGAACGCCGTTTGAACCATGCCACCAGAATCGGCGGATAC
>JAYUGD010000879.1:0-3764 GCA_043767785.1 Zavarzinella sp.
ATCAACGGCCACTGGGCATCCGTGAGGTCACTGGGGTATGTTTCTGTTCTCATGGTCAATTATACGCATCCGTCACCCCTTATGGGACAGTCTCTTAGCCCGCCGAGGCTCCCGCGCCGGCGGTGTCGGCGCCGCCGGTTTTCGCGGCGGACCCCGCCACCGAAACGCCGTGGGGCCGTACCAAGTATTGGATCCTTGCATCCGCGGCGTTCGTTGCCGTCTGCTTGGCGGTCAAATACAGACACCGTTTTCGCCGGGGGGCGTAACCGATGACCTTTGGCCGGTTCTGTTATGGCGTGGCGGCAACGTTGCTCGTATCGGCAGCCGCCATCGTGATCTCGAAAATCGGCGGTGGCAACAGGCCCGCCCCGGCCGAACGCCGGGGATTGTCCGTGCCGGCGACGGTGTCCCTCGCCGCCCAGGAATACGACACAAGGTCGTCCGCGGAGATTCGCATCGGCAACACCGGCGACACCGGTTTCGTATTGAGTGACTTCTCCTCGAGTTGCTCCTGCGTCGATTTGCGGGAAGCCCATGCCACGATCATCGACCCGTCGAGCCGGGTGACGGTCCCGGCCGGCGCGTCCGTGGTGTTGACAGCCACCGTCCGGGCACTATCAACAGCCGGGCAGCCATTAACCTCGTCCATTTCATTTCACACGACTGATCCGGCGTTGCCCGCGGCCACCGTTTCGATCCTAATCCCCAACATCACCCGGAAGGCGTACGCGACGCCGGATGCCGTGTCTCTCGGCGTCCGCCGCGTCGGCGCTGACATCACGTCTCGCGTGGTGATCCGCTCGGATTCTGTCAAAGAAATCCAGTCCATTTCTTGTGACGCCGACTCAGTGGTCGTGACCGCACGCGTGGCGACGTCCCAAGACGCCGAGAATGACCACTCGACTGACCAGACGCTGGACTCGCCCGCCGCTGCCGTCATCAATTTGAAAATTGACAGCAAATCGCCTCGGTACATTAACACCGTCTTGCGCGTGCTCATCGCGACGGGCGGCCGGCCTGTGGAATTCAACATTCCGGTCACGTGCCGAGTCGTTTCCGCGGTGGAGACATTCCCCGCCCGGGTCATTTTCCCTGCCGTCGTGACGCCCAACGGACCGGCCCAGATCGAAGTTGTCATTGTGTCGCACGACGGCCCCATCGAGTCGTTGACGGTACAAAATCCGAATCCTCAATTATTGAGCGTGGCGGCCGCGCCATCGCCGCCGCCCCCGGGTCGGCCTTGGGCGGTCACAATCACGCGGGCGAACCGGTCGCAAGCGACGCCGGCCCAAACAGTCCGTCTGCAACTCGACGTAGTGTCTGACAGCAAGACCCATCGCGTGGTCGTGCCCGTCGAACTCGCGGGGGCCGAATGACGACGCCAGTGAATCGGGGCGGGTTCACGCTGATCGACACTCTGGTTGCCATCGGCGCCGTTTCGCTCCTGCTCAGTTTACTGGTCACCGGCGTACAGGCTGTTCGCGCGACATCCGGCCGGCTTGCCTGCCAGAACAAGATGCGACAAATCGGACTCGCTCTGCACGGGCACGACTCGACGTTTGGGTGCGTGCCGCCCGCATCGTTCCCCGCCGACCAACCCGCTCACCCGGATCGGGTGTTAAGTCGCCTGGCGGCGCTTCTTCCTTACCTGGACGAACAAGACCTGTTTCGTCAAGCCTGGGCGGCCGCGTCCGCAAGCGCCGACGTGAATGACGCGGGCCGACACCCGGCTGGCCGCCTGCCGGTTAAATCGTTTTCGTGCCCGGCCGATCCACGAGTAAACGCCCCGATGCGCAACGTTTCCGGCCGAGAGCTGGGGATGACCTCCTACGTCCTGTTCCAAGCGTCGAGCCCCCGGATTCTTTGACCAACGCCGCTGGCTTGTTCGCGTTCGCGCCGGGCATCCCGCTGTCTCAAGTCCCGGACGGATTAAGCAACACCGTGATCGCCGGCGAACGCCCGCCCCCCGACAATGCGTCGGCGGGTTGGTGGTACTCGGAACACATCACTTCTTCCGGGCCGTTCGCGGGGCCGCAACATTGGCTCTGCTTCGGGTGCGAAGGTGATGACCCTGTTTCGGGACGCTGCGTGATGGCCACCGTGGCCAGCCCATTCCGGCCCGACGCCTTGAACGACCCGTGTTCCCGGATGCACATATGGAGTCTGCACGCCGGCGGGGGGAATTTTTTAATCGGGGACGGCAGCGTCCGATACCTCACCTACGCGGCGGCGCCCACACTTTACGCCGCCATTGCCATCGCTGACGGTGTTGGGTTGGTCGATCAACCGTAATCAGTCATCCCACCCCGGCACCGGGATCCCCTCCGCCGGGGTGTCCACGGCCGCTTGGCCGAACTCGCCGACGGACCATTTGATGACGCGCCGCGTCACTTCGGCGGCCAGGCGGCTGTTCGGGTTGGGGGCTTCGCCGCCCATCGGCAGGCCCATGTCCACGCCGAGGTACTTCTGAATAATGAAGGCGGCGGCCAAGGCGATCTCGCGGTTCGGCTGTTGGGCCGCGTCCCGCAGGACTTCCACGGCCCGGGTGTCTTCGCGTTGACTGAGCATGGCGCCGGCGGCGATCACGCGCAGCATCGTCGGCTGGCCGGAGCCGAGCAGTTTGACGGCCACTTCCGGGGCCAAGTGGTCGGTGTTCTTCAGGCGGTGAGCGATCTCGACGCGGATGGCGGCCGTCACCTTCGGGTCTTGCACCAGGGAGACCATGCGCTCGATGGCTTCCGCGGAGCCGTCCTCCTCGACGGCTTTTTTGCAGTGCCGCAGGAGTGTTTGCGTCGCCCGCTTGCCGACGGCCCCGCCTTCGCCGGCCCACATCAGCAAGTCGTTCACGGCCGTCACCGGCAGGGTGCCGCTGCACGGCAAGGCGCCGTCTTTCGCCGCATGGGGTTGGCTGAGGGCTTCGCGGACGTAGCCGCGCAACTCGGGCCAACGGGTGCGGGCGTCCCACAACAAGGCGATGCCGGCGGCCCGGCGGACTTCCGCGGAGGCGTCCGAGAGGAACGGCACGAGGCACGTCAGGTGGCGGCCCTTGGTCACGCAGGCGAGCGCCAACACCGCGGCCGCCCGCACCAGCGGTTCGTCCGTGAAGTTCGCCCGGTGGATGACGACGTCGGCCTGTTCCTTCCGCCACGACGGCTGGAATTCAAGGGCCGTCAGCACAACGGCTTGGACCTTCGGGTTCGGGTGGCTCAGGAAGGCGAGCGCGGGGGCCGGGTTCTCGCGCAGGGTCTCCCGCAAGGCGCGGATGCGGGGGTGTTCCCGCAGGTCGTCGTGGCGGTCGGGCCAGTCTTCGCGGCGGGTCACGTCGTTCAGCAGAAACTTTGCCCGGCGAATGTTCCCCCCGGTGGCCGTCAGTTCGCGGTACATGAAGATGCACACGGGCGTCAGCAGGCAGAGGGCCAACGCCGAGTGGCACCACGGGTCCGACAGGTCCGGGCCGAGGAAGCGCAGGGCGGTGTAGGCGATCAGGTAGAACAGCAATAGGAACCGACTGCCCAGCACGCGGGCCGCCCCCCACTGCACCAACACCCCGAAGGCGCTGACGGCCACCGTACACCCCAAGCCGATCAGGACGGCGGGCAACGGCGACGGATGCGCCCACAGGACGGAAGACACCAGCAACACGGCCGGGAACAGCAGCACGAACACCAAACTCAGCCGGCGGAACGGCGAGAGGCGACGAGGGGCCGATCCCGAGCGAGTGAACCAAGTCATGGGCATCCCGGAAAAGTCACACACCAAACATT
>JAYUGD010000880.1:0-1209 GCA_043767785.1 Zavarzinella sp.
TCCACGTCATGGCCTCCTCTGGCAGCGTGTGTCTTCAGTAAACACAAGTTACCACGAGGCCATGACTTGGGGGAAGACGAACGGTATTGCGGCTAAACGTGATACACTTGACGGTAGTCAATCCCACCCCAACTCGGAACCCACGCATGTCACGAATCCTCCTTTGGGCGCTGCTCGCCGCCGTGCCTGCCATTGCCCAAGACAAGAAGATCACGCCGGAGGACCAGAAGAAGACGGCGGCCAAGGCCATGGAGGCCGCGGCGGTCAAGGACGCCTCCGTCGTCGAGTCGGCCCACTTGATCTTCGCCTCGGCGCTGCCCGAGGAAAAGGCGAAGGCGGTCGTGGCCAACGCGGAGAAGGTGTACGCCCTGGCCGAGAAGGCCCTGCGGGCCGAAGTCAAAGAAAACGACCCGAAGACCGTCGTGTACGCCTTCGCGGACGTGGACGTGTTCCGCGGCTACGTGCGGACGGTGCTGAAGCGGTCGCCCGACAAGGACGAGTACGCGGCCGTCGAGACCAAGGGGGACTTCCCCGTGGTCGCCGTCTCGGCCAAGCGCGGCGAAAAGACCCCGAACTACGAGGCCCTGATCGCCCCGGAACTCACGCACATCGCCCTGAAGAAGAAGGCCGGCAACGCCGTGCTGGACGGGTGGATGATCGACGGCTTCTACAAGGCGGTGATGTCCCGCATCGACGCGAAGGTCGGGGCGGCCGAGAAGACGAAGTTGAAGGCGGTCGCCAAGCCGCTGCCCAAGGGGGCCAAGATCACGTACACGGTCGCCGAGCGGGCGTGGTCGGAGCCGAAGGAGGGCAGCAAGATGCCCGACGCGCCGCAGGCCGAGAAGGACGCCATCGGCATGAGCTTGATGGAGTTCTTCACCTTCGGCTCGGGGAGCGCCAAGTTCGGCGACGTGCTGAGCGGCCTGAACCCGCCGGCGAACAACATGAAGCCGTCGTTCACGATGGCCGTCAAAAACGTGGACTGGACCGACGGCAAGACCCCGGCGAAGGAGCCGGACCCGAAGGCCCCGGAACCCCGCGGCCCCGAAGGCCTGGAACGCGCCTGGCGCGACTGGGTGGCGAAGGGAAGCCCGTCCACGGTGAAGTGAAACGCACGAAGAATTTTTTCGCCACGGATCGAACACGGACGAAACACGGATAAAGACAAAATAAGAAAGACATATCTAAAACCAAGACGGATAAAAGCAC
>JAYUGD010000881.1:0-3753 GCA_043767785.1 Zavarzinella sp.
CAACTCGCCGCCGGCTCGATTCTTTTCCCCCCCTTTACAAGGGGGGGCCGGGGGGGGTCGGATTTCGCTTCGACCTGCACCTTCCACGGCCACTGTCACCAGCGCGCCTTGGTCGGCGTCGCCGGCTCGACGGACCTGCTCAAGACAGTCCCCGGCCTAACCGTGAAAACCCTCGACGCCGGCTGCTGCGGCATGGCCGGGGCATTCGGCTACGAAAAGGCCCACTATGACGTGAGCGTCAAAATCGCCGGCCTGGAACTGCTGCCCGCGCTCAAGGCCGCCGAGGGGGACGTGATCGCCGCGACGGGAACGTCTTGCCGGCATCAAATCCACGACCTGACCGGCCGCCGGGCGCTGCACCCGCTGGAAGTGGTGTGGAAGGCGCTGACGGCGACGGGGTGAATGGGGTGAAACAAACCCTCTCCCTCACTTCTTCCCCGCCGGCAGCACGAACTCGACCGGGGCGGACTCCTTGCCGGAATACTGGCCGCCGTGGGAGTGCGTGAACCAGAGCGTGTACGTGCCGGCCGGCCAGTCCTTGGCGCCGAACCCCATCGACACCGGGATGGCCTCGCCCGGCAGGAGGTGGTCGAACGTGACGAACGGCGTGTAGCCGACCCGCGTCCGGCCCGCTTCTTGGAGCGTGTTCGGCAGGGCGGCTTTCGCGTCCGGCGGTTTCAGCAACGCCACGGCCCGCACGCGGTCATCTACCCGTGCCCAGTCGGGGGCCGTCAGCGCCGTGGCGCTCTCGTTGACAAACAGGGCCGTCACGCGCACGGCCCCGTCGGCCGCGACGGCAGCTTGGACGTTCTGCATCCGGCACTGCCGCGAGATGTTTTTGATGTCCTCTCGCCACTTGGCGCGGCGGCCGTCCCACACGCGGATTTCCCGGTGCGATGTCGACGCCACGCCGGTCCCGTCCGCCGAGAAGGCGACCGCGTAGACGGGGCCGGAGTGGCCCGACAGGTTCAGCAGGGCGTGCCCGTGGGCGGCGTCCCAGAGGCGCACCGTGCCGTCGAGCGCCGCGGTCGCCAGCCGCGTCCCGGTCGGGTCGAACGCCACGCGCTGGATGTCCGACGTGTGCCCGCGCAAGCGCACCCGCGCCCCGGAGCCGTCTTCTGTCCGAAGAGTTCCCGTGGCGGCGTCCAGCAGCCAGACTTCGCGGTCGATGGTGGCGATGGCGACGGCCTTGTCGTCCGGCGACAGGGCCATGCCCACGAAGAAGCCGCCCCAGTCGGGGGAGACGCGGCCGAGTTCTTGCGTGTCCGTGAATTGCCACACCAGTTTTCCGGCGGCCGTCCACCGCTTCACCGTCAGCCCTTGGCCGGCCGCGGTAATTAACTCTTTGCCGTCCGCGGTGAAGGCGACGAAGTTGTGATCGACCCCGCCGGCCTGGAAGGCGGCGACTTCCTTTTGGGTCACGACGTCCGTCAGCCGCAGGCGGCCGTCCCGGTGAATCGTGGCCAGCGTCTTGCCGTCGGGCGAAAAGGCCATGTGGTGGACGGTCGGCGGCACGCCCGGCAGCCGGACGGGCGGCGTGTCGGGCGCGTCCGGCGCCGACAGCCACACGCCGCGGTTCGCCGGGTCGCGGGCCGCGGAGACGCCCGCCGCCACGCGCCGCCCGTCGGGGGAGACGGCCCACGCGAAGGCGTTGCAGTCCTTCGGCGTTGCGGCGCAGGGCGCCGACGGCCGGGCCTCGTCGTCGAGGACGCGGAACCGGCCCCAGTAGTCGGCGGCCAGCCACCGGCCGCCCGGCAGGCGGAACACGTCGTGCCCGAGGTTCGACGGTTCTTCGCACACCAACGCCCCCGGGTCGCGGCGGCAGTCCCAGATGTTCACGTCCCCCCGGTCGGACCCGGAGATGAGGGTCGCCCCCGCGGCCGAGAACGCCAGGGCCGTCGTCTCCGTGCCGTGGCCCGGCCACGTCCGCAGGTTCTCCCCGGTGTCAATGTCCCAGACGCGAATGGATTGGTCGCCCGCGGAGGTGGCGAGCGTCTTGCCGTCCGGGGCGAGCGCCATCGGCTTGACCCACCCGGTGTGGCCGAACAGCGTCCGCAGTGTCTTGCCCGCCGCGGTGTCCACGACGTAGGACTTCCCCCGGATGCCGCCGAGGACGATCACGCCGTCGCGGCCGGCCGCCAGCGAATTCACGTTGTCCGGCACGCGGCCCTCGGCGATTTGTTCGAGCGTCTTGGCGTCCCAGACGTGCCAGTCGCCGCACGTCCCGGCGAAGACGAGCCGCGTGCCGTCGGCCGAGAAGGCCACATCCGACAGGCCGCACTGCTTGGGCGCGAAGCGGCGGAGTTCCGTGCCGGCGGCCACGTCCCACACCACCAAATATCCGGGGGCGTTCACGAACTGCGGCGAGGCGACCGTCAGCGCCAGCCGCGTGCCGTCCGGGGAGAATTGCAGGGCGGTGACGTGCTGATTCTTGTCCCGCGCGCGGCGGCCGGGCAGCGGGATTTTTTGCCGGACTTCCCCCGTGGCGTGGTCGGCGACGAAGACGGCTTCTTCCAGGTACGGGGCGTAGGCCATGCGGTTCGTCGCCCGGTGGACGGCCACCTGGGAGAACGCGCCGCCGGCCAGCGGGCGGTACGGGTTCCCGCCGGGCTTCAAGGTCGTCGTGTACAGGGCGGCGCCGATGCCCGCGTCCCACGTGTCTGGCTCGGCGGCCGGCGACAGGCCGACGACGCGCTCCGTGAACTGTTGCCGCTTGGCGGCCGGGTCGGAAATCTGCTTGAGGTACCACCACTCGAAGCCGCGCGGGTCGGCGTCGCCGGGGCGGCGCGGGGCCATCTCGTCGAGGAGCGCCCGCGTCGTCGCGACCTGCCCGGCCTTGAAGTCCCCGAAGGCCATGTTCGATTTCAGGGCGTACATCTGCGCCCGCAGCCGGGCGCCGGCCGCCGCCTCGGCCTGCCGGGCCGTGCGGGCCTCTTCCAAGCGCGTCGCGGCTTCGGCGTAGGCGCTTTTCGCCTTCAGCTCGCTGTCGCGGGCCTTCCGCTCGTTCTCTTTGGCGAAATGCTCCTGCACCAGCGCTTCCGAGGCGTTCTGCTCGGCCACGATTTTCTCGGCGCCCAGCATGGCCGCGATGCGGGTCGCGTCGGCGGCGTGGCGGCGCGACTGCAGCGCGAACGAAGTGGCCGAGACCATCCCCGAGGACAGGGCCATGAACATGCCGGCGAGCAGCGCGGCGACGATGGGATTCCGCCGGCACCACCGGCGGCCGTGCCCGACGCGGCCGACCGGCCGCGCGTTGACGGCCCGGCCCTCTTGCCAGCGCCGCAGGTCGGCGGCGAGATCGGCGGCCGAGAGGTAGCGCTGGCGCGGGCGCTTCTCCAGGCACTTCAGGCAGACCGTTTCCAAGTCCCGCGGCAGGCCGGGGCGGTGGCGGCCCGGCGCCGACGGCGTCTCGCGGGCCACGCGCCGCAGTACGTCCGGCCCGCTGCCGTCGAATGGCACGCGGCCGGTCAGGCACTCGTACAGGATCACGCCGAGGGAGTAGATGTCGGCCGCCGGGGCCAGCGCGTCCCCGGCCCCGCCCCCGCCCGCCGCCTGTTCCGGGGCCATGTACTGCGGCGTCCCGGCCGCCAGGCCCGTGGCCGTCAGCCCGCGCGCCTCGTCGAGCCGCTTGGCCACGCCGAAGTCGGTGATCTTGGGGACCATTGCGGATTGCGGATTGCGGATTGCGGATTGCGAACCGGACCGCGGGGAAGCCGGCGGCGTCGCCCCGGCGTCGGTTTTCCAATCCGCAAT
>JAYUGD010000882.1:0-1206 GCA_043767785.1 Zavarzinella sp.
GTGGGTGAGGCTCGGCGAACCCCGGGAATATGTACGTTCAGTTCCCCAGCCCGAAATCCCCCGGCAGCCGCCGCCAGACGCTGTGGATGTGGTTGTTCGGGTTGCCCCAGCCGTCCGGCTGGACGTTGAGCAGGCGGGCGTGGAACGTCGGGCCGACGATCTGGAACGTGTACCCGTTCAGCGGCTCGCCGGTGAAGGCGAACGTCACCTTGTCGAACCCGGCGGCCTTGATGGCCTTCCGCTCGGCCTCGGCCACGTCCGCCGGCATCCGGTTGATGTACACGTCCAACAGCTTCCACAGGGTCGCCTGTTGGCCCTCGGTCAGCTTCGCGGCCTGGACACCCTTGTCCGTGTTCAACTTCACGACGCCGACGTTCTCTTCGATTTCCGGGTACTGCTTCATCTCGCTGAAGGCCAACTTGCGCTGCTCGTCGGTGAACGACTTCACCAGTTCGGCGGCCGTCTCTTGCAGGCCGGCCAGGTTAATTTTCCCCTTGTCCGGCCCCTCCTTGATGATGCCGGGGTTGGAGCCGAAGAACATCGGCGTCGGGGACAGGACGGCCCCGTCCTCGACGGTGTAGCTCACGACCATGTGGTGCCCTTCGACGCGCCAGCCCCATTTGCCGGCGTCGCCCGGCGTCCCGAAGACGCTGACGAAGTACCAGCCCGGCTTGCGGGCGAACACCGGCTTCTTTTCGATCTCTTTCAGCAAGACTTCGTAACTGATCGCCGTCGTGGCCTGCTCGTAGCCGGAGGCGCTGGTGCCCGACCGCAGGAGGGCCATCGCGGCCTTCTTCTGGTTGTCGTTCATTTCCTCCAGCGGCAGGCCCTTGCGGGTGTAGTTGCCGTCCTTGTCCTGCTTCGGCATGAAGTACCAGCCGGTGCGGTGCGGGTCGTTGAAGTCGAACGTCGCCTTCTTCTTCTGCTCCGGGGACAGGCCGTCCAAAAACGTCTTGGCGGCCGCCGCCATCTGCGTGGCGACCGGCGCGGCGTCCTTGGCGGCGAGGTTGGCCGCCGGGGCGGCGAACAGGGCGGCGACGAGGAAGACCTTGGCGAACGGCGGGGTGCGATTCATGGAGAGTCCTTGGCGGGAGACACGGGCGAACGGCCGAGGGACAGGATAGGGCGGGCGGGGAATGTGAAAAGTGTCTCGCGGCCGCCATTCTTGCCGGCCGCGTCCTGTTCTTGTTAGCCGCGACGCGGAGG
>JAYUGD010000883.1:0-10309 GCA_043767785.1 Zavarzinella sp.
GGCGAAGGCGACCACGGCGACCATCAACCCCGCCCACACGTTGCGCATGTCCACGTCGCGTCTCCCTGTCTGTGATGAAAAGCACGCCCGCCGCGGCCCAAGACCCCGGCGGCCGAACCGTCGCCGACACCGAATTGGTTTCGGCAGCCGCTTGTCGCATCAACTCTCGGTCGGGCCACCCTACGGCGCCCGCGTTTTCTGCCGGCCAGCGGCCGCCACTGTCAGATGGACGGGGTCACTGGCCTGAATTAAGGTCGCGCATCGGGCCGGACTCCGGAACGCCCGCGGCGGCCGGCTTACGGCCGCCCCGCTCTGGGCTTGTCCGACACCTGCCACGAGAGCAGCCGGAAGGCGTGCTTGTCCGCCTCGACCCGCTCGAACCCGCCGCGCGGGCCCCCGTACACGGCCGACTCTAGTAATTTCCCCAGCGGCGAGGCCATGCCCGCCCGGCCCCGCTCCGTGCCGCGGGCGCGTTCCACCGACGGCTGGGCCAGGCAGCTAAAATCGACCGGCGCCCCCTTCGCCTCCACGGCGATGGCGACGACGTGGTCGGCCCCGGGGATTTTGCCGCTCCTCACCCGTCTGGGGTCCGTCAGGACGAACTGGCCCGGCTTGATCCGGTTGTCGGTCACCGTCCCCGCCTCCGGGAAGAACGGGTCGACGCCGAACGCGTTGTCCACGAACAACAGGGTCGCGTCCACCTCGGTGCGGCCCCGGTTCTTGATTTTGAACCGGACGATGTCGCCGTCGGCCAGCCGGACCCCGCCCGCCCCCCACGCGACCGCCTTCCCGTCGGGGTCGTTCTCGTCGCGGAGGCGCAGCAGTTCAACGTCGACGTCGATCGCCGTGCTGCCCCGAATCACCTCCGCGCCCGGGTCGCCCGCGAGCTTCAGCAAGCTCCGGGCCCGCGCGATCCGGGCGAGCCGGTCCTCTAACGTAGATTCGAGGCGGTCGTCGCGGGGAAACGGCCCGAACATCGGTGCGTCGGCGGCGCCGTCCGGCATCGCCCAGCCGGACGCCGGCGCCAAGTAGAGTCGGTCTTTTTCCGACGTCAGCAGCCAATCGGCCTTCTGGGGGTCTTGGACGACTTCGACCAGCGAGCGCTCGCCCATTTTCTTGCTCAAGCTACGGAGCACGGCGGTGAGCCGCTCGGCCTCATCCTTCTTGACGGTCGCCCCGACGGCGACGCGGAACCGGAGGTCGCCGTAATCGAGAAACACGACTTCGCACCGGCCGCCGTCGGGCAAGTCCTTCGGCGCGCCGGCCCCGGCGTGCGCGCAGGGCTCAACTTCCGCCTCCAGGGTGCGGCACCGCTTCACCGTCACGTGGCCCCGGCGGCGGTCGACTTCGCCCGCGGGGTCGAAGACGGCCAGAACGCTCCCGGCGGTCACGCCGTGGAGCGTGCCCGCGTTGATCGTCCACCGGTCCGCCCCCTGCTTGGCGAGGACGAATCTCGACCGCCCGGGCCACGCGGTCACGCCCCCCACTTCGCGATCTTGGTCCTTGCCTTCCACCAGCGGCGTCGGGTGCGTCCGGCCCCACGCCGTGTATTCGGCCTGCACGCGCTGGGTCAGTTCGCGGTACGTCAGCGGCGCCTTCGCCTGCGTCAGGGCCTTGCAGACGGCGAAGGTCAGGATGCCGTGAAATTTCTGGTCGGCGCTGTCGCGGGGCAACTTGACCTCGTACGTCGATTCGTCCGGCTGCGCGGCGTAAATCGCGACGAAGTCCGGCGCTTTTGGGGCGGCGGGCGCGGGCTGTCGCTTCGCCCGGTCGGCGGCGGCGAGCCGGGCTTTTTCGAACACGTCCTTCGGGATCAGGTCGGTCGGGATGACCCGGCGGGCGCGCTCCTCGTTCCCCCGGGCCATGGTCCCCGAGTGGCAGGAGTCGACCAGGAGCCACACCGACGCCCCCTTCGCGCGGATGGCCCGCAGCCACGCGCCCAGTTCGTTGTCGGTGATGGCGTTCTTCACCGCGGCCTTGCCGCGCTCCCACGGGCCGATGTCGGAGGGGAAGAACGTCTCGTCGAGCCCGTCCGGCTCGTAGTTGTCCGGGTCCGTGGTGTCGGCGGGCTGCTGGCTGCCGTGGCCGCCGAGGTGGATGAAGACGAAGTCCCCGGCCTTGGCGTCGCTCGCGAGGCGGCGGAACTCCCGCTCGATGTTGGCCCGCGTCGGCGTTCGGTCTTTCCCGCCCGATTTTTCGGACAGGACGGTGATCGCGTCGGCCGGGAAGCCGAGTTTTTCTCGCAGCACGTTTTGCATCAGCACGGCGTCGTTTCCCGGCCCGTCGAGCTGCAGGCGGTCTTCCAAGCTCGGGTAGCGCGTGCAGGCCACGAGCAGGGCGTGCTTCCGGGCGGGGCCGGGCCGCTCGTCCGCGGCACTCCGCGGCGCGCCGGCGGCCAAGCAGGCGAGGGCCAGCAAGAGGCACGGCGTCAGCCGCCGGGGCCGGCATGGCCTTGAAGCCCTTTGTCCGCGGGGTGTCGGCGTCATTCTTTTTTCCCCTTGCCCGGGTCTTTGGCGTAAATCAGCCGCCGCACCTCGGTCACTTTTTCCTGCGGCCACCGCGGCTGCGGCTTGTCGATCACCTCGGCGATCCGTTCGGTCGCCGCGGTCAGGCTAATGACGTTCAGGTGACTCGCCTCCACGACCACGACCGGCACGCCTTGGTCTTGAAGGTCGGCCGGCCACTGGCTGCCGACGGGAACGACGCCGTCGCCGGGGAGCAGTTTGACCCGGCCCATGACGCACACGAATTCGACCGTCTCCGGCACCTTCTTGCCCGGCCGGTCCTTCAGCCACTTCTCGCGCGTCGCCGGGAGCAGCGAGTCGACGAACGCCCGCTGGCCGGCGGGCACCCCGACGGTCAGCTTCGTGGCCCCGGCGTTCGGGGAGCACACCTGGACGACCTTGGTGACGCCGCAGGCCGGGTTGTCCTCGGCGAACTGGCGGGCGATCAGGCCGCCGGCGCTGTGGCCGACGAGCACGATCTCCGCGTAGCCCATCTTTTTTAGGCGCCCGACGCTTTCCGTGAGGCCGGCCCCGGCGGCGACCCGCTCCAGCGAGACGTTTTGGCCGTAGCAGAACGCGAAGACGTCGGCCGCCGCGGCCGCCTCCTTGACCAGCGGGCTCCCGGCCTCCTGCCAGTCGCGCGTGAGGGCTTGGGGGATCTTGTCGCCGTCCCGCCCGTGCTGGCGCAGGCCGTGGATCAGCACGACGGCCCGCTTCTGGCCGGCGGTGCGGGCCAGCGCCGCGCCGGTGTCGGGGGCCGATTGGGTCATGCGGGTCTCGACGCTGTCGGCCCCGAGTGCGGCGGCGCACAGCAGCGAGAAAAGGCCTGTCATGGTCCGAGCCTCACGAGTGCGGCCGTCGGACGTGCTTGCGAGCCCCGGCCGGCCATTATTGGGGGTATCATCGCCGATCAACTCGGCCAATTCAACCAGTAAATTCAGAATCCATGACGCACGACAACGCCACGGATTACGGGCGGATGCGGCCGCCTGTAATCATGGGGGGCGAGCCTCGCCCGCCGCGCGGCGTCCAGGAACGTCCGCCGCATCGCCGGGATACTACCGCGGGCCGGTGCCATAACGGCGCCGGCCGCCCGGGCGGAGTCCGGCGCCGCATCCTCGCCGCAGTGGTGTCAATGGGCATGACACTTGGACCTGCCGGCGGCGCCCCGCGCGCCCCGTCAAACCAGATTTTTTCGCCCAAGCCTTCTCTTCCGGACGGAACCTGTAACAATCGACCAAGGCCCCCGCCCGAATTAAGGCCGCCACCCGGTGGATAATTCGCGGGCGTGCCGCCTCGCTGAGGGTTGCCGACTCGCCACCGCAAAAATTCGAGGGGACGGCGTGGGCCAAGAGCCTGCCGACGACCGCACGCTGGCCGCCCGAGTGGCGGCCCAAGATGCCGGCGCCGTCGCGGACCTTTTGGCGCGCTGCCATGGGGCCTTCGACGGCGCACACGCGGCCTTGCGGGCCGCCGTCCCGACGTGCCGCCTCCCGCTGCCGTGCCTCCTTCCGCACGCCGCGCGGGCCGTGGCCCACGGCTTCCTGGCCGCCCCGCCGGGCGGCCCAGCCATTGACGCGCACGCGCGGGCGCTCCACCTGCGGGACGTGCTCGTCGCGGCCGCCTGCCTTGCCGGGGACGCGGGCGCCGGGGAGTGGCTGCGGGGGGCGGTCCAGACGCGGGTGCGGCCGCTGCTGCTCCAGCGGTGGGCCCGGCGGGCCGGCGGGGCCGCCGTCGATCGCGTGGCCGAGGAGTTGCCCGGGCACTGTCTGGTGCCGCCGGCCGCGGGGGACGCCGCCGGCCCGGCCCGCCTGGCGTTGTACCGCGGGGCCGCGGCGTTGCCGACGTGGCTGTTCGCGGTGGCGGTCAATTGCTTGCGGGACGGCCTTCGCCAAGCGACGCGCGAGCCGGGCGGCCTTGGAACCGAGGGCGAGCCGGCCGCAACCGCCGGGGAACAGCCCGAGAACCGGGCGCTGCTCGCGGAGGCCGGTCGCGCCGGGGACAGGTGGCGCGGCCGCTTGGTCGGGCGGCTGCGGGCCGCCTTCGGCCCCATGCCCCCCCGGCGACGGTTGGTCGCGGCCTTGCACTGGGTCCACGGGCTGACGCCGTCCGAGGTGGCCGAGAAATTGTCCGTCTCCCGCCCGGCCGTGAGCCAACAGATCGAATTGGCCCGCCAGGACCTTCTCGCGGCGGGTGAGGAGGTCGTCGGGGAAATCGCCGCCGAGGTCGGCCGGGACGCCGCGGCGGTCCGAACCATGCTGTTCGACGGCTTGCCATCATTGTTGGCCGGGAGCGGAGAACCGGCCGAGGGGGCGGCATGACCGCGGGGAAACCTTCATCCCGCGGCGCGCCCGCGTCTACATTGGCGGCCGCGCGCCGCCGCCGGCCGCCAACTCGGGAGCCCTTTTAGTGACGCCACCGCCTGACCCCCGGCTTTCGCCCCTGTCTCTCGCGTGGCGGGGGCAGGCCGCCAACGGGGAGCCGCACCCCGACGCGGAGACGCTGGCCGCGTTCGCCGAAGGGGGGCTGTCGGCCCAAGGCCGGGCGGCGTGCGAGGACCACCTGTCGCGGTGTCCGGCATGCCTCGAATTGTTTGTCGAACTCGGACCGGCTCCGCCGACGGCGAACGTAAATGCCGCGCGGCCGGCCGCCGGGCGGCGGGCAAGCCGACTTGTCCAATTGTCGTTGGCTGCCTCAGTATTGGCGGCCGTTGCCGGACTTGCCGGCGTGCTGCAACTGGCTCGCACGAATCGCGCATTGCGCTCGGATTTGGCGGGCCGGATCGAGGAGACCGAAGAGACGCGGTTGGCGTTGGCGCTAACCCACAAGGACCAGTTCTTGTCCGACGCCCCGTCGCCGGCCCGGCCGTACTGGCAAGGGAACGCCTCGGCCGAGCGCCTGAGCCTGCCCGTCGCCCGGGGCAACCCGGCGGCGTCCCCCCAGGCGCTCGACCATGCCGCCAGGGCACGAAATGAATTGGAGACGCTTGCCCATTCGGCGACACGCGGCACCCGGGCGGTTCTGGAATTGGCCGAACTGGAAACCGCCGCGGGGAATCTGGACCTCGCCGACGGCTGGATCCGGCGGGCGGAAGAGCTCAAGGGCGGGTCGCCGGATGTGGTGAATGCTCGGGCCGTCTGGCACGCGGCGCACCGGACGAAGGCGTCCGATGCGTCGGCCGAGCTACTCCTGAAGGGGCTGACGCGCGACCATCCCGACTACGCCCCGGGGTGGTTCAACCTGGCGCTGCTGCTCCAAGGCGCGTTCCGGGACGACGAGAGCCGGCGGTGCTGGGAAGAGTTCCTCCGCCGTGAAGTTCGCGACCCGTACCGACGAATCGCGGAAGAGCGAATGGCCGCTCTCGGCCCTTAACTACCGGCGCCCGCCGCTCGGTTAGACGGCGGCCACGGTCGCGCCATGAGCGGCAGGCCAGGCCGAATCAAAGTCGACCGGAGGGCGCCTTCAAGGGCGAGGCGGCCGAGATGTCGCGATCGACGATTATCCGTCACGGCTGTTTTCCCGGCGGTCCCGCGAGGGAGTGCCCTAACCGGAGG
The DNA here is from genome assembly GCA_043767785.1 of Zavarzinella sp. Classification (GTDB taxonomy): domain Bacteria; phylum Planctomycetota; class Planctomycetia; order Gemmatales; family Gemmataceae; genus Zavarzinella. Next base: position 6,059 of record JAYUGD010000883.1, read on the forward strand.
ATCTTTCATGTTCCAGCGACGTATCTGGGCAGTCGTAGCTCTGGTGGCGCTGAGTCTCCACAGTCCTGAGTCAGGCATCGCCGACGAAAAGAATTCCGACAAACCACCCCAAAGCCGTCCAGAGTTAGTTGTCCAGACCGGGCATACCGACAAAATCACCTGCCTAGCCGTCAGTGCGGACGGCGCGCGTGCGATCAGTGGGTCTGACGACAAGACGGCCGTTCTGTGGGACCTGACGACTGGGCTGCAGTTGCGGTCGTTTCCGGGTCATCCCAACCGTATCGTAGCCGTGGCCTTCGGCCCGGGTGGGAAACACATCCTGACCAGTGACGATCGCTCGGTGTATCTTTGGGACGCGGCCACGGGCCGGCTGCTCGAGAAGTTCAGCGGGAACACAGGCGAATACTCGGGTTCCGCTGCATTCAGTCCCGACGGTAAGCAGGTCATGACTTGGTATAAGGACAAGACTGCCGAACTATGGAATACGGCGGCGGGGGAAGTGTTATACCCTCTAATCGGCCACTCGGGTATCATTACCGGCGTTGCGTTCAGCCCGAATGGCAAGCAAGTGATGACGGGATCAGTTGACCGGACGGCCATTCTATGGGATACGGCCACCGGGAAGAAACGTCACACGTTGGAGGGCCACGCCTCTAGTGTTACTCGGGTCGCCTTCAGCCCGGACGGCAGGCAAGTCGTCACGCAATCACGCGATGACAGAATCGACACATCATCGATCACTTGGGACGCGGCCTCCGGGCGGCGAATGCGCGCGACCGAAGGTTATGTGGCCACCGGGTCATTAAGCGTCGGATCGTCCGCATTTTACAGCCCCGATGGTATGCGAGTTCTGTTAACTCGACTTGCAGACCACAGCATGGTCCTCTGGGACGTGGCCAAGAACGATAAACTTAACACACTTGAGGGGCACGTCGATACAGTGGTTTCGGCAGCGTTCGGGCCGGGCGGCAAACAACTCGTGACAAGCTCATTAGATAAAACAGCGATCGTGTGGGACCCGGGCACAGGAAAGAAAGTCTGTACCTTAAAGGGACACACCTCCTGGGTTGGTTGCGTGACGATCAGTCCGGACGGGACGCGGGTGGTGACGGGGTCCGAGGACAAGACGGCGATCCTCTGGAATGCGGCGACCGCGCAAAAAATTGCGGTTCTCTCGGGCCATACCGACATTGTCCTTGCCGTCGCGTTTAGCCCGGACGGCAAGCGCGTGCTGACCGGATCGGACGACAAGACTGCCATCCTGTGGGACGCCGCCACCGGACAGAAAGTTGCCACGTTACCGGGCCACCCGGACTCGTGTCGGGTCGTCGCGTTCAGCCCGGACGGGAAGCTCGCGTTGACCGGAGGCCGGAAGCAGGTGACGCTGTGGCAAGCGGCCACAGGTCAAAAGGTCCGGACGCTCGACACCCTCGATTCGAACGATTCAATTAAATCGGTGACCTTCAGCCCGGACGGCAACCGATTGGCGACCGGCTCGTACAAGAAAGTGATCGTGTGGGATCTGACTTCGGGGACAAAACTCAGTATCCTCGACGGGCTCCGCTCCCGCATCGGTTCCGTCGTCTTCAGCCCGGACAGCAAGGAACTGACGACTCGGTCCTTCGACAAGGATTGGTCGCATCACGTTGACATTTGGGATGCCTCGACGGGGCAGAAGCAGCACGTCTTGCGCAAGGCCCGGTACGAGGCCTTTAGTCCGGACGGCAAACGACTCCTGACCACAGACGAAAGCTCCTCGGCCGACATGTGGGACACAGTTACCGGGGAACGACTCTGCACGTTCCACGACATTAGTTATGATTCCCCTCTGACATTCAGTCCGGACGGGAAGTCAGTGCTAATGAGTGCCACGAAGTGGGGGGGCGAAAACATGATGAGTGAGTTGTTTCTCTGCGATGCGACCACCGGTAAACTGGTGCGCATTTTCGAGGGACTCTCCCGAGGCAAGTTTAAATCCGCGGCCTATAGCCCTGATGGGAAAATGGTGCTCACCGGGTCAGACCAATTCCGGCTCGCGCCGGCCCCCGCGCCATTTTTCACGCAAATGATTACATGGGATGCCGCATCGGGGCAACGACTGCGGACGTGTCAGGGGCAACGCAAGCCTGTCCGACAGATTGAATTTAGTAAGGATGGAAAGCGTATTACGTTCGGCTATTCGGTTGCCTCATCCGTAGAGGTGGATATAGCGGATCTAAAGAAACTGCGCACGACACAGAACGAAAAGCTCGGATTCTGGGAAATGTTTGGCGACTCAATTCCGATGGTGAACAGCCCGACCGGTGCGAAATTCGCTGTCGGAGATTTCGGAGAGGTGACACTGAGCCTTTTTGATGACGATAAGAAATTCACGCTGTGGCACAGTGCTCGCGTTACAACTATGGCGTTTAGTCCGAATGAGAAGCATTTGTTAACGGGAACGGTTGGAGACATCGAGGGGGCAATTCTTTGGAATGCAGAGACCGGGAAAGAGGTCCGCCGTTTGAAGGGCCATAATGGGACGATTCGATCCGTCGCCTTTCGTCCGGACGGCAAGCAGGCCTTAACCGGTTCAGATGACGGGACGGCGATACTCTGGGACCCGGCCACCGGGGAAAATCTGCGGACGATTTCACCACAACTGGGCGGCTTGGCCTTCGGAACCTTCTCGGCGGACGGCAAACAGGTCGTGATTGGCGCTCAGGATGGGTCCATCGCGTTCTGCCAAGCGGCCACAGGTCGGAAGACGCTCACTCTTCATGGGCACACGGACTGGATCACCTGTGTGGCCTTTGACCGGACGGGTACCCGGATGGCGAGCGGCTCGCGGGACGGCTTCGTCCGGCTCTGGGACCTGGCCACGGGCCGCGAGTTGTGCAGTTTTCTGGATTCGGAGGAGGGAATTATCGCCGTCAACACGGAGATGTTCTACAAGGTCCCGAAGGGAGTCCTCCAGTCAAGAGTCGCCTTCCGCGTTGGCGACCGCGCGTTTCCCTTCGGGCAGTTTGACCTCCGGTTCAACCGACCCGATGTCGTTCTTTCCGGTGTCGGCCTCGCCCCGAACGAGGTGATCGATGCCTATCGCCACGCCTACCAGAAGCGCCTGAAGCGGATGAACTTCACCGAGGAGATGCTGAGCGACGACTTCCACTTGCCCGAGATCAAGGTGGCCGCGGACGTCCCGCCGCTCACGAAGGAAAGAACGCTGACGCTGAAGGTCCAAGCGAGTGACTCCAAGTACCTTCTGGACCGCCTCAACGTCTACGTCAACGGCGTGCCGGTTTACGGCTCGAACGGCATGGACATGCGGGACCGGAAGACGCGAACCTGGGAGCAGGAAATTGGCGTCGAGCTGTCGCCCGGAAAGAACAGCATTCAGGTGTCGGCGCTCAACGAGAAGGGCGCCGAATCCCTGGCGGAGGCGCGACAGGTCGTCTGCGAGGCCCCGGCGGCCAAGCCCAATTTGTACGTTGTCGTCGTCGGCGTCTCCGAGTACCAGGACAAGAACTTTGCCCTGAAGTACGCGGACAAGGACGCGAAAGATTTGGCTGATTTCTTCGCGGGTTCCAAAGCCCGCTTCGCGGAGGCGAACGTGCTGCGTCTTCTGAACGCCGACGCCACCCGGGAGAACATCCTGAAGGTGAAAGACCGTCTGAAACTGGCCAAGGTCGAGGACCAGGTCGTGCTGTTTTTCGCCGGCCACGGCATGCTGGACAAGAAGTTGGATTACTACTTCTGCACCGTCGATATCGATTTCAACGAGCCGGCCAAGCGGGGGCTGCTGTACGAGGAGATCGAGGGGCTGTTGGACGGGATCAAGGCCCGCAAGAAGGTGCTCCTGATCGACACGTGCCACTCGGGCGAGTTGGACAAGGAGGACCTGCAACTCGCAGACGTGTCCGGGAAGCGGCTGGGCGGCGGCGTGAGCGCGCGGGCGGCCCGCGGGTCACTGGAAGCGCTCCCCAAGCCGAAGGGCGGCGCCAAGGTGTCGCACCAGGTGCTCCAGGAAATGTTCGCCGACCTGCGGAAAGGGACCGGCACGGTGGTGATCTCCGCGGCCGGCGGCTTGGAATTCGCGCTGGAGTCGGGCCGGTGGCAGAACGGAGTTTTTACCTTCGCGGTCTTGGAAGGCTTGAAGAACAAGAAAGCCGACAAGAACAAGGACGGTCGCATCCAGGTGTCCGAACTGCGGGATTACGTACTGGACGAGGTCAGCCGCTTGACTCAGGGCCGGCAAACGCCGACTGTGCG
>JAYUGD010000884.1:0-10307 GCA_043767785.1 Zavarzinella sp.
CGCCAACGTCTTCATCTGGCAGGCCATCGGCCCGCACCCGGAAAACAGCACACTACCCGACGAATACTTTCAGTGGCTCGGCCGCCCGGCCCCGCCGGACGACGGGGACTATTTGATCTCGTTGCGGGAGTTTCGAGGCGATCCCGCCCTTCCCCCCGAACTTGATGTCCGGGATTATCACGGCGAACGCCGCGACCGGGCGGCGAAGTGGCCTTGGGCGGCGGTCGCCGAACCGGACCTCGCCGAGTGGGTCGCGGCGAACGAGCGCCCACTGGCCGCGTTCACGCGGGCCTCGACGCGGCCAGCCAGCTACAGTCCGTTGGTCCCCGCCCGCCCGCCGGCGGGGGACGGCCGCTTGATGAGTTCCCTGCTGCCCGCCTCCCAAGCCGCGCGGGAAGGGGGGCGCTTGCTCGCCTGTCGGGCGATGCTGCGCCTCGGGGCCGGCCGGGCCGACGAGGCGTGGCAAGACCTGATGGCGTGCCACCGCCTCGGCCGCTTGGTGGGGCGCGCCGGCACGCTCATCGAACTGCTGGTCGGCGTGGTGATCCAAGGCTACGCCATCCAAGGCGAGATGACTTTCCTGAGTCGGGCTCCCCTCTCGGCCGCGCGAATCGCCGCCTGCCGGGCCGACCTCCGGGCCTTGCCGCCCGCGGGCCGCGTCGCGGACATCCTCGCCTTCGAGCGGTTCGTGATGCTCGACACCTTCCAAAACCAAGCCCGCCCCGAGCCGGCCGCCCCCGCCGGCCTGTTCTCCCGCGGCGTCAACTGGGACGCGGGGGCGCGCGTGATTAATGAAACATACGACCGCTGGATTGCGGCCGCGCAGTTGGAGGACTACCAAGCCCGCCGCGCGGCGATGGACGGTTTGCTCGCCGAGATTATGGAACTGGCCCGCCGGCAGAAGGAAGAGCCGCCGAACGCCTTCTTCCTCTCGCCGGCCGGGCGCGGCCGGCTCGCCGGGGAAATCGTCGTCCGCCTGACCTTCCCGGCCGCGCAAAAACTGGCGGCGGCCGAAGTCAGTAGCGCCGTTCAAAACCGTTGCGTGACCGTTGCCTTCGCCTTGGCCGCATACCGGGCCGACACCGGCAAATACCCGCCCGCGCTGGCCGACTTGGCCCCCAAGTACCTGCCCGATATTCCCAAAGACATCTACGTGACCGGCGACCTGAAGTACCGGCTCACCCCGGCCGGCTACCGCCTCTACAGTGTTGGTCCGAACTTAGCCGACGACGAAGGCCGCGGTCGGCAAGACGATCCCAAGGGCGATGACCTCGCCATCGAGATGCCGGCCAAGGAGCCGCCGCCCGTGAAGAAGCCGGAGCCGGAACCGGAGTGACGGCTGTTCCGGCGGCGTGTGACTACCGTCGAAAACAAGGCGAGCGGGGGATGTCAATCCCCCGATTCTGACCGCCCGCCGATCCGGCGCCAAAAGAATCGGGGGATTGACATCCCCCGCTCGCCTTGCTTTCGACGCGATTGAGCCATCATCGTAGAATCCCCGACACACTCCCCAATCCCGTCCGCACTCATGCACCCCGCGCAAAAACCCCGCCGCCGTCGGCGCTGGCTTCTCATCGCCCTCCCCGTCATTTTCGTCGGCCTGCTCGTCTACGCGGCGATTCCGGGAAAGATGACGTACACCGTCAGCCCGGAGACGACCTACGCCACCGACCCCGTGGGGCCGGACGGGTTCGTGGACAACGTCGCCGCCCTCAACGCGCGGCTGCGCGGCGACATCACGCCCGAGAAGAACGCCAACGTCTTCATCTGGCAGGCCATCGGCCCGCACCCGGAGCGGGGCACGCTGCCCGACGAATACTTCCAGTGGCTCGGCCGCCCGGCCCCGCCGGAGCAGGGCGAGTACATGGTGTCGTGGCAGACGTTCGTGAAGGGGAAGGCCGGCGCCAAGCCGGAGGACGCCTTGCCGCCCGGCATCGACATGGAACACGAAAACGCCCGGCAAGCCCGGGCGATCAAGTGGCCGTGGGCGGCGGCCGACGAGCCGGACCTCGCCGAGTGGATCAAGAAGAACGCCCGCCCGCTGGCCGCGTTCACGCAGGCCTCCACGCGGCCGGCCTACTACAACCCGCTGGTCCCGCGCCGCAACCCGGACGGCCAAAACGGCCAACTGATCGCGTGCCTGCTGCCCAACGTGCAAGTCTGCCGCGAGGGGGCGAACCTGCTCGTATGCCGGGCCATGATGCACCTCGGGGCCGGCCGCACGGAGGAGGCGTGGCAAGACCTCGTCACCTGCCACCGCCTCGGCCGCGTGATGGAAAAAGGCGGCACGCTGATCGAGTACCTCGTCGGCGTGGCGATTCAGATGATTGCCGTCAACGGGGAGGCGGTCTTCCTGAGCCGGGCGACACTCTCGGCCGTCCAAGTGGCGGCCTGCCGGGCCGACGTGCAACAGTTGCCGCCGCCCTCGCCCGTCGCGGACAAGGTGGACATCACCGAGCGGTTCGCCACGCTCGACATCCTCCAGTGGGTGATCCGCGTCGGGCCGGGTGCCCTTATGGAATTGGACGGGGCCGGCTTCGGCCAAGCGCCGGCGGCCGGGCTGCGCCTGTTCGCCCGCGGCACCGACTGGGACCCGGCCATGCGGCTGGCCAACAGTTGGTACGACCGCCTGGCCGCCGCGATGCGCTTGGCCGACCCAATGGCCCGCACGCGCGTGCTGGGTGAATTGGAAGCCGAGTTGAAGAAGATGCAGCAGGAGGCCAAGGAAGAAATGTGGGCCGCCCCGGTCCTCGGCCCGAAGCAGCGCGGGGAACTCTTCGGCAAGATTCTGCTGGGGATGATGCTCCCGGCCGTCAACAAGATCGCCGAGACGGAAATCCGCATCGCCCAACACCACCGCAACCTGACCGTCGTCTTCGCCTTGGCCGCGTACCGCGCCGACCGCGACCAGTACCCCGCCGCCTTGGCGGACCTCGCCCCCAAGTACCTCCCCGAAGTCCCGAAGGACATCTACACCGACGGCGATCTGAAGTACCAACGCACCGCCGCCGGCTACATCTTGTACAGCGTCGGCCAAAACAAGACCGACGACCAAGGCCGCGGCCGCGACGGCACCCCGCCCGGCGACGACTGGGCCGTCGAAATGCCGGCGAAAGAGCCGCCGCCGGTGAAGAAGCTTGACGACGACCCGGAAGGACAGCCCCCGGCCCCGTAGAATGCCGCACGCTGCTTGCCTTGGCGCTCTCCCATGAACCCCGCCCAACCCCGCCGTCGCCGTCGCCGCCGGCTGTTGATCGCCCTTTCCATCATCGTCCTCGGCCTGGTCGTCTACGCGGCCTTGCCGGGGACGAACACCTACACCGTCAGCTCCGAGACGACGTACGTAACCGACCCCGTGGACGCGGACGGCCGCGTCGATTACGTCACCGCCCTCAACACGCGCCTGCGCGGCGACATTACGCCCGAAAAAAACGCCAACGTCTTCATCTGGCAGGCCATCGGCCCTCACCCGGAGGGCAGTACAATGCCGGAAGAATACTTCCAGTGGCTCGGCCGACCGGCCCCGCCGGAGGACGGGGCGTATTTCGTTCGCTGGGACAGATTCGTCAAGGACTGGGCCAAGGAGCCGGAAGAAGAGATCGGCCGCCCGGGCCGGGACACCACGGACTTCCACGACAAACGCCTCGCCCGGGCCAAGAAGTGGCCGTGGGCGGCGGCGGACGAGCCGGACCTCGCCGAATGGGTCACGAAGAACGCCCGCCCGCTGGCCGCGCTCACGCAGGCCTCGACGCGCCCCGCGTATTACAACCCGCTGGCGCCGCGCCGCAACGCGGACGGCAGCAACGGCCATCTTTTCGCGTATCTGCTGTCCAACGTGCAGGTCTGCCGGTACGGGGCAAACGCGCTCGCCTGCCGGGCGATGCTGCACCTCAAGGCCGGCCGCACGGAAGAATCATGGCAAGATTTGATAACGTGCCACCGCCTCGGGCGCCTAATGGAGAAAGGCGGCACGGTGATCGAATATCTGCTCGGCATTGCCATCCAACTCGTCGCCGTCCAAGGGGAAACGGTTTTCCTGAGTCAGGCGAAACTCTCGGCCCGGCAACTGGCGGCCTGCCGGGCCGTCCTTCAACAACTGCCGCCGCCGTCGCCCGTTGCGGACAAGGTCGATCTCGCCGAGCGGTTCATATTGTTGGACGAGATTCAAGCAATCAGCCGAGATGGGCCGGGCGCGCACGCATCCCGCGATGGCCCAAGGCTGAACCGAAAGGACGACCCGGTTTGGGACCGTCTGTTCACCCGGAGCATCGACTGGGACCCGGCCATGCGGCTGACGAATACGTGGTACGACCGCATGGCCGCCGCCGTACGCATCGCCGAACCGAGGGCTCGCCTGCGCGAGGTGGATGCCGTCGCCCAAGAGATGCAAGACGCGGGCCACGAAGCGGAGCGGTTGTGGGAGACCGCCCACGCATTCCCGCCAAAACGCCTTGGGGAACTCTTCAGCAAGATGCTGCTCAGCCGAGAGACATATTTTTTGAGCAAGCTTGCGGTTGCGGAAGTCCGCGTCGCCCAACAACACCGAAACCTGACCGTCGCCTTTGCCTTGGCCGCGTATCGGGCCGACTTCAACAAGTACCCCGCCACATTGGCGGATCTCACCCCCAAGTACCTCTCCGAAGTCCCGAAAAACATCTACACCAACGGCGACCTGAAATACCAACTCACCGCCACGGGCTACCGCCTCCACAGCGTCGGCCCCAACCGCATCGACGAGGACGGCCGCGACCCTCGCGGCGACCCTCGTGGCGACGATTTGGCCATTGAAATGCCGGCGAAGGAGCCGGCCGGGGGGCCGGAGTGACGGGGATGTCGTCACCCGGCGGATGCCGCGGCCTTTCCCCCGCCCGGCGCACATATCGCCGCTCCGTCGCCTACTTCTTGCGGACGAGCTTCATCATGCCGCAGTGGGCCTCGGACGGCTTGCCGTTCTCCCACGCCTCGCCGGCGATTTCGATGTGGTCGTCGTCCGCGAACGTGACGGTCGCCCCGTGCATGTGGGTGTCCTTGGCCGGGTCCAGGTTCGTGCCGCCGGCGAACTTCCAGCGGATCTGGTTGGCCGGGGCCGCCGGGTCGGCCTTCATGCGCGGCTGGTTGCCGAGGACGCAGTAGTGCGTCATCACCACGTCCCCCTTGTCCATGTGGTACACCGACACCATTTCCATCGGCTGCCCCGGGAACGTGGTCTCCTGGACGGCGGAGCCGCCCGCGGTCAGCCGGACGACCGACACGACTTTGTCGGTCGGCTTGCCGGCCTTGTCGGCCTCCACCCAGGTGCCGACCATCTTTTTGAGCTTCTCAAAGGTCGGGTTGGCGGGTTGGGCCTTGGCGGGCGCGTCCTCGCCGCGGCTTGCGGCGGTGAGGACGACCAGGGCCAGGGCGGCGGTGAACATTCGGCGCATCATCTCGAACTCCCATGAAAGGAAAACGTCGGACCAAAAAAACTCCCGCCGTTGCGGGGTTGTACGCAGATTTCAGACATTCAACGGCACGCGCCGTCAGAGCGGGGTTCGGGTGGGTGTAGCGGCTTTGGCGCGGGCGCCGGCCGTTTACCTCACCCCCTAACCCCCTCTCCGAAGCGGCGAGGGGGGACCAAACCAAAACGGCTTTTGCCCACTTGCTCCCCCTCTCCGCTTCGGAGAGGGGGCCGGGGGGTGAGGTAAGTGACGCCAACCCGCCCGCAGACGCCACACCATTCCGAACTCCGCTCTAGTTCGTCGGGTTGAGCGCCATGACCATCCAGCCGAGGCCGAAGCGGTCGGTGACCATCCCGTAGCACGGCGACCAGAAGGTCTTCGTGAGCGGCATCTGCACGCTGCCGCCGTCGGCAAGGGCATCGAAGAAACGTCGCGCGTCCTCGTCCGTCGGGACCGTGAGGGCGAGGCGAAAGCCGTCGAATTTCGACGTGTCGTTGCAGCCGTCGGAGGCCAAGATCTGGTTCCCGCGGACGCGGAAGGCGGCGTGCATGACCTTCTTCTCGAACCCCGCCTGTAGCATGCCGGCCGGGGCCGGCTCTGGGCTTTCGTCGAACCGCATGAGCATCTCGACCTCGGCCCCCAAGGCCGTGCGGTAAAACTCAATGGCCTCCTCGCAACGGCCGCCGAAAAACAAGTACGGGGCGATGGTAGTGTCGGGCATTTTCAAACCTCGTTGTGGTGGTGGTGGTGGTAAAAAATCGCGGGCGACACACGCGGCCGCCGTCATCTCGCTTCACAAACTCATCGAACGGGCCGGCCGGGAATCGACACCGGCTCACGAAATCGACGCCGTATTGTGCAGCGCGGAAAAATCGAACAGCGGCCGCACCTCGACCGAGCCGAACCGGGCGCCGGGCTGTTGGGCCGCGACGCGCAGCGCCGCGTCGCGGGACTCGGCCAGGATCACATAGAACCCGCCGAGGACTTCGTGGGTCTCGGCGAACGGCCCGTCGGTGATCTCCCGCTTTCCGTCCCGCACCCGCACACACGTGGCCGTGGCGGCCGGATGGAGCGGGGACGCATTCAAGTATTGCCCCGCGGCGCTGAGTTGGCAGGCGAGGGCCGCGGCCTCCGTCTTGGCGACTTGCTGGGCGGCCGGGCCGGCCGCCTCCCATGTCGCCTCGTCGTGGCGGCAGAGGAGCATGAACGGCGTGCCGCGCGCGTCCTGCGACCCGACGGGGAACGGCCGCGCCGGAGGCAGGCCGTCCATGGGGAGCAGGGGCCGGATCTCGGCCGTCCCCTTCCGGACCGGCGGGAGCCGGCCGGCGACCTCGATCGCCTCATCAAGGTCGGCGAGGTCCAGCAGGAAGTAGCCGCCGAGTTGCTCCGTCGTCTCGGCGAACGGGCCGTCGGTAACGAATGTCCGGCCGCCCCGCACGCGCACGGTCGCGGCCGTCGTGACCGATTGCAGCGGCGCGGTCGCGATGAACTTGCCTTGGGCGGCCAGTTCGTCGCAGACCTTCAGGCACCCGACCATGCAGTCCTTGCGCTCCTCTTCCGTCCAGGAGTTCTCGTCGCCGTACATCAAAAACATGTATTTCATCGCGTCCCCTTGGATGTCTGACTGGTCAGCATCTACTCTCGTTCGGCCGCGTCGCGGAGCGCTTGGATGTCCAACTTGGTCATGCCCATCATCGCGTCCATCACCCGCCCCGCTTTCGCGCGGTCCGTGCCCCCAAGGAGTTCCGGGAGAACGGACGGCACCACCTGCCACGAGAGGCCGTACTTGTCCTTGAGCCACCCGCATTGGCTCTTCGAGCCGCCGGCCGAGAGCTTCTCCCACAACTCATCCACTTCGGCCTGCGAATGACAATCGACCGAGAGGGAAAACGCCTCCGTGAGCTTGAAGTGCGGCCCGCCGTTGAGCGCGAGGTATTGCACGCCCGCGAGCCGGAACTCGACCACCAGCGCCGCCCCGCCCGGCCCCGGCGTCACGCCCGTGACGGCGGAGTCCGGGAACAGCGAGACGTAAAAGTTGGCGGCCTCCTCGGCTTGGCCGTCGAACCACAGGAACGGGGTGATCTTCTGCCGGGCCATGGAACTCCCTCGGGTGCGAACGTCGTTCGACGAACGGTAAACCGACTCTATCGGCACGCTTGTCACCCGTTCATCGAACAGATGGGGCGTGAATCGACATGCGGCGAAAAAAATCATTCCGGGCGGCCGGCGCGTGGCGGAACGGCGGGCGGCAGAGTCGTTACAGGTGCAAAAGTCGCTTCATCAGGAACCGTCGCTCCGGCTCCTGCCGCGCTAGGACGAGCGCCCGTTCGTACGCGGCTTGGGCGTCTCCCCGTTGCCCCAGCCGGCGCAACAGGTCCGCGCGGGCGGCGTGGGCGAGGTGGTACTCGGCGAGGTCGCCCCGGCCGAGGATGAGGTCGATGAGCTGAAGCCCGGCGGCGGGGCCGTCCCGCATCGCCACGGCCACGGCGCGGTTCAGTTCCACGACCGGCGACGGGTTCCCGGCGAACAGGGCGTCGTACAGCGCCGCGATGCGGCCCCAGTCGGTGGCCGCGGCCATCGGCGCCCCCGCGTGGACGGCGGCGATGGCCGCTTGAAGCGCGTAAGGCCCGGCCTCCCGCACCCCGAGCGCTTGATCGACCAGGGCTTGGCCCTCCGCGATCAGGCCGGCGTCCCACGCGGAGCGGTCCTGCTCCTCAAGCAGCACGATGTCACCGTCCGCGGACGTCCGCGCGTGGCGGCGAGACTCTTGGAGGAGCATGAGCGCGAGCAGGCCGACGGCTTCCGGGTCGGGCAGCAACTCGGCCACGAGTCGCCCGAGGCGGATGGCTTCGCCCGACAAGTCCGCCCGCGTGAGCGCCCCGCCGGAGGTGGCCGAGTATCCCTCGTTGAACACCAAGTAGATGACCGACAACACTGCCCCCAGCCGCTCCGGAAGCTCGTCCGCGGACGGGACGATGAACGGGACGCCGGCGTCGCGGACCTTGGCCTTGCCCCGCACGATCCGCTGGGCCATCGTCGCCGGGGCGGTCAGGAACGCCCCGGCGATTTCCTCCGTCGTGAGGCCGCACACTTCCCGCAAGGTGAGCGGAACCTGCACCGAGCGGTCGATCGCCGGGTGGCAGCAGGCGAAGACGAGCCGCAGCCGGTCGTCCTCGACCGCCCGGTCTTCCCGGGCGGCGTTGGCCTCGGCGATTCCGGCGACCCGCTGGGCCAATTCTGGCTGAAGGGTGTCGAATTTGCCGCGCCGGCGCAGCGAGTCCACCGCCTTGAACCGCCCGGCCGACACCAGCCACGCCCGCGGGTTGTCCGGGACGCCGTCCCGGGGCCACCGCTCGGCCGCCGCCGCGAACGCCTCGTGCATGGCCTCCTCGGCCAGGTCGAAATCGCGCAGCAACCGCACGAGTGACGCGAACACGCGCCGGGACTCGGAGCGGTAAAGCTCGCCGATTTGGGCGCGGATGTCGGCCGAAGTTGCTGACACGTTACTGACCTCCCGCCCGGATCACCGGAACCACTCGCCCCTTGAGAAGTGGGAAAGTGAAAAGGTAATGTCCCCTTGGCGTGGGCGATAGGTCAGTTGAGGAATTGTCGAATCGACCACCGGGGCGCTGGCCGGAAAACGACGAAATCCCCGGAGAAATCCGGGGGCTTCGTGAATCGGGACGACAAGACGGCTATTGAACTTTTTATCGCCGGGGTCCGGGGCTGGGGAGCCGGGTTGCGGCGGCTAATGTAGGACACTCATTTATGGGGTGCTATGGGTGCTATAGTAGTCTCACCACCAGTGCGCACACGAGCACATTAATGCCCCTCATGATCGAGTGTGACTGCGGCAAGAAGCTCGCGGCACCTGACGGTTCCGGCTGTAAGAAGGCTAAATGCAGGTTCTGCGAGCGGGTGCATCAAATCCCCGCATTACCCACAAAGGCCACTTCGCCACAACAGGTCAGCGTGGAAAAACGTGCCCGCGCCCTGTTACTGGAACTTCGGAACGACGCGTGCCGGCAGCAAGCCCTGCAAGAACTGCGCGCTCTGGGGGACGCGGTAGTCGTCCCGGCGATTGTCTCAGTCATGGACGAATTCCGGGGAAAATCAGGTTTCAAGTACTGGCTTGGGCTTGCAGACATCATCGTGTCATTCCCCTCATTTCCGCTAGAGCCGCTCTTTCAATTCGTTCAGTCGAACGACACAGACCTGCGGGAGTTCGCGGCGCCTGTCTTGGGCCGGCTCGGCCATCCCTGGGGCGTGGACGCCCTCGTCTGGGCGATTCGACATCCTCTCAAAGAGGAGAGAAGCGATGGATCAGGCAGCGAAGAGACGAACGAGTGTTATCAGATTACCGTTGATGCCGTCGATTATCTGTACGCCGCGCTGACCACACTGGGGCGAACCTCTGCGGATCGTCTGCTTTCATTCCTTGCCCTTGATGATCCGCGCTGTCCTGTCGCCGTCGAGGCCCTGCGTCAGCTCAGGGATCAGCGCGCGATCCCCAAGCTTGTCCCGTTGCTGTTGAAAGGCGAGTTGCCACTCAAGATGGCGGCAGGGGAAGCGCTGCGGGAATTCCAATGGCGCCCAACAACACCGGAGGAGCGTTCAGCAGACCTATTGGCAGCCTATTGCAGCGCCGGGCGCTTCGAGCGGGTTGTCGATCTGGGACCTGACGCGGTTCAGAGTGTGCTGCCGCACTTGTTGAAGTGCCTGGAAGGTCCAGAGTCTGACTTGCGACAGAAAGCCACCGTGTCCCTCGGAGCGGTCAGCGCGATTGTCAATTACTGGAAGGTCGAAGGTTCACGGCCGCGCTTGGAAGCCATAATTCATCTCGGAAACCTGCGGCACCGGGCGGCCGTG
>JAYUGD010000885.1:0-3749 GCA_043767785.1 Zavarzinella sp.
AACTGGACCGCCAGTTAAGCTACACTGGCGGCACCCGGAGGAAGTCCCGATGGTAGTGAAGCGGAAGACTCACACGGCGGCGTTCAAGGCCCAAGTCGCCCTGGCGGCGGTCAAGGGGGACCGGACGGTCAACGAGCTGGCGTCCCACTTCGGCGTCCACCCGACGCTGATCCACGGGTGGAAGAAGCAGCTCCTGGCCGGGGCCGAGGCGGCGTTCGCCGGCGGGGCGGCGGCCGGCCCGGTTGAGGACAAGACGCCGGAACTCTACGAGCAGATCGGCCGGCTGAAGGTCGAGCTGGACTGGGTGAAAAAAAAAGCTGCCGCGTTCGGCTGACGGACTCCGGCCGCTCATCGACGACGCCCACCCGGCCCTGAGCGTGCGGCGGCAGTGCGAACTGCTCGGGCTGAGCCGGGCCAGTTACTACCGGGAGCCGGTCGGGGAGTCGGCCGAGAACCTGGGGCTGATGCGGCTAATCGACGAGCAATACACGGCGTGCCCGTTCTACGGGAGCCGGCGGATCACGGCCTGGCTGGGGCGGCAGGGCCATGCGGTGAACCGCAAGCGGGTGCGACGGCTGCTGCGGCTCATGGGGCTGGAAGCCCTGTATCCCAAGCCAAAACTGTCGCTGGCCGGGCGGGGCCACAAGGTCTACCCGTACCTGCTGCGGGACGTGCCGGTCGAGCGGGTCGGCCAAGTGTGGTCGGCGGACATCACCTATGTCCCGTTGCCCGGCGGGTTCATGTATCTGGTGGCAACCATTGACTGGTTCAGCCGGTACGTGGTGGCCTGGCGGTTGTCCAACACGCTGGACGGGTCGTTCTGCCAGGACATGCTCGACGAGGCGTTGCGAGGCGGTCACCCCGAGGTGTTCAACACGGACCAAGGGGTCCAGTTCACGGCCGGGGCGTGGATCGAACGCATCGAGTCGGCCGGGTCGGTGGTGA
The DNA here is from genome assembly GCA_043767785.1 of Zavarzinella sp. GTDB lineage: Bacteria > Planctomycetota > Planctomycetia > Gemmatales > Gemmataceae > Zavarzinella. Next base: position 946 of record JAYUGD010000885.1, read on the forward strand.
GCATGGACGGAAGAGGCCGGTGTCTGGACAACGTGTTTGTCGAACGGCTTTGGAGAAGCGTGAAGTACGAGGATGTGTATTTGCGGGGCTACGAGTCGGTGACGGAACTGGAGCGCGGCCTTCGGGCGTACTTCCAGTTCTACAACGAGGTCCGGTTGCATCAGTCGCTCGGGTATCGTACCCCGGCGGAAGTCTATCGGGCGGGACGGCCCGAAGAGCTGGCGAAACAGTAGCTTAAATTCGCCAGTTTTTGGTCTTGCAAATGGGGTCCACTGTAATGAATGCCTTGGGATCTATGTCTCCATACTCTGACGGGGAATAGAACACGAACGGTCGAAACCAGAGGATTAAGAAAAACGCGCCGGCGACGAGTATCGCGAAGACTATGACAAAAACTGTAAGTGCGACTTGGACGCCCCCGGTAACTTGTGTTAATGCGAGTCCAAGCACCGATTCCGTCAGCGTGACGAAAGTTGCGACGATGCCGAGTGGGGTGACTCGCAATTTTGAAGTTGGTTGTGTCTTTCGAGGTGCCATTCGCACACCGCCTTTTCTCGCATCTGGAATTATATGGGCATACACGCTCTGCCAAGGAGGCCGTGTGTCCGGCGCATTCTCCTTGAACTTGTCATTTTAAACATTTGACTCGAAGAAATATTCTGCTCACATCCGAGCGCCTTTGCCTGCGTTAGACTAAACCCAACGTTTTCAGATGAGCTTCGTACTCGTCCTGAGTCATCGGACAGTCCACCAAGCGGAAGAACTCTCCGCGGCCCAGTCGGCACTGGCGGGCCATCATGCTCAGAGTCTTGTCGTCGATTTGCTTGGCGCCGTGACTGGTCTTCGTGAACACGCGCGTCTTCTTGCCGGCGAACGTCACATAGGTGAAAAAGTGGTGGTCGCCCTGCGTCTCGGCGAAGCCCTTGTTGGTCAACCCTCGTTCGACCTGTCTGCGGTCACGCGGCATGGTCTTCTCGCATGCGCGTCCGCAGAGCCGTGCGCAGTTGTTGGGCGTCGGCGGTGAGCTTCTCCGGGTCTTCGAGGGCGTATTCCCGCCACATGAACGCCAAGTGTTGCCGGACCTCGTCTTCCAACGCTCCGCGGGTCTCCGCCCCGACGCATAAGTTGAACTCGCCGTCTTCGACCGTCAGAAGTCCCGCGTTCTCCGCGTCCGAAATCGGTGTCAGAATCAACGGCGGGTCGATCACCAAAACACTGCCGGCGAGGTCGATTCGGTCGATTTCAAACGGGGACAGGTCCGGCGCGTCGAGTTCACGTGTCTTGGCAGTGTTAATCATGGTCGCGTCTCCGTCTCATTCCGGCGGTTCTGAATCCAGCATACCAAATTGACCGGTCTCCTCACCCGCCCGAGTTCCGGTGGCTCGTCTCCGGGACCGTGAGAAAGCCCCACTTCAGTTCTTGGTCCTGCGTGTAGTTCTTCCCCAGCGTCAGGGCCGTCACGGCTTTGGCGAGTTCGTAGCCCAAGTAGAAGGCGTGGGACTGGTCGAGTTTCGGGTCGGCGGCCAGCATTTTGTCGAAGAGGTCGAACGGGTCGGTGCCGCGCACATAAATGTCGGCGTTGATGACGTGCAGTTCGCCGCGCTCGGCGAAGAGGCGGTAGTTGCGGTCCTTCACGTCGGCCGCGAGTCGGGCAAGGGTTTCATCGCCTTGCTCCTTGAGCTTGCCTTCGCGGAGGACCGTCAGGCCGGCGTCCACGTGCTTGGGGAGCGTCTTCTCCGTGACGGCGTGGTGCATGAGGCGGCGCGCGAGGTCGAATTCTTTGACGGCCGTCCGGCACCAGTTGATGACTTGCGTGGTCAGCACGCTGCGGATGCCCTGTTCTTGGCAGAAGCCGGCGAGCAGCACGTTCACGCCGGCCGAATCCACTTCCGTCAGTTCGGTCAAGTTTCCGACGCCCATCATGATCTCGGCGTCGGGCCAGCGTTTGCGGGCGTCCAAATAGCGGCCGAGCGAGGCGGCGAAGCCGTAGCCGATGGGTTCGAGGATCGGGTCGATGCGGTGCGGGACGCCGTGGGACTGCAAGAAGTCCACGGTCTCGGCGAGGGAGTCCGTGTCCGTCGGCTGGTCGGGCAGGGCGACGACGGCGGCCCCGTATTTCTCAAACCAGCCGACGGCCAACGCGTGGTTACTCCTGTTGACGCTCAACACCAGCTCGGCCCCGGCGGCGACGGCGGCCTCCACTTCTCGCGGGTTGAAGCTGTCCACGGAGACGCGGTGCCCGGCGGCGCGCAGGGCCGTTACTGCTTCACCGACTTCGGCCCATGTGGCGCCGGGGTCGCAGCCGAGGTCAATCAGGTCGGCGCCGGCCCGGCGGTACTCGTCGGCGACGGCAAGCAGCGTGTCGCGGGACAGCGTCGGGGCGTGGTTAATCTCGGCGAGGATTTCGATGTCGTACCTCCCGTAGTCGGCCGGGCGTTGCCGGCGCTTGCCGAAGAATTCCGGCAAGTCCCGCAAGTCCTTCGGCCCGCGTTCAATGGTCGATGACTGCGGAATGGGGATGGCCGCCAAGTCCCCGCGGCAATACCCCGGCAGAACAACGCGATTTGTATCGGCGGCCACGGTAAGCCGACGGCCGACCCACTCCGTCGTCAGCAGGGCCGCGACGGTGATCGGCATGACGGCCACGTCCGCCTCGAAGCCGGCCTTGGGCGCGAGGTCGGCCAACACCTTGCGGAGGGAAGCCTCCGCGAGCTTGCCGGTGACGAAGAGGATTTTGGGGGGCATGGGCGAAACTCTGATCGCGCTCGCCGCGAAAGGCAACCTAACCCCCCGGCCCCCTTCCC
>JAYUGD010000886.1:0-3746 GCA_043767785.1 Zavarzinella sp.
AACACAGCCGCCAACTGGGCGTACCCGTACGCGAGGGCGGGTGGTGTTTTGGCTTTGCGGATGGCGGTATGCCAACCGTCCCACATCTCTTGCGCCGAAATGACGGAGAGATGCAATGTCGCCGCGTGCAAAGCGATCTTCGAAACAATTGACGGATGAGACGCCATGTACAGCGAAAAGATATCGGTGTCGAGAAGGCGGGTTACGATGGTTTCGCCTCCGGCGTGTCTTCTTCCCACGGATATGAGTGCGTATTCGCCGCTTCGCGGGCGGCGACGATGCCGGCCAGCCAGTCGCGGGTGAACTCGTTGTCCGGCCACAGCGGCTCGGTGCGGGCGGCGATCCGCGCGCGAAGCGCTTCGCCGCACTCGGCTCGCCGGCGCGCCAATTCGGCCTGCACCTTCGCCAGCGCTTCGTCTCTCGTCGCCGCATCGACGGTGACCGCGAACGGATTGACGCTTGTCGCTCGGAAGCCGCCGTTGGATATGGGTTCGATGGTGATTGATGCGTCCATAACTCTTCTCCGGTGACGCCGCCATTATACTGCATTCGCGGCGGCCCTCGTCGGTCAGCGCCGCTCGAACACCGCCCGGTAGATGGGGCGGCCTTCGATGCGGAACTTTCGCTCGAAGTTGGTCAGGTAGTCCATATTGTGTTGCGGCTCGTGCGGGGCCGGGGGCGGCTGTTCGGCGAACACGTCCGGCATGGCCCGCACCAAGGCCATCATCACGCCGAAGTACTCTTCCACGTCGGTGGCGATGTGGAAGCGGCCGCCGGGCCGCACGACCTTGGCGACGGAGTGGGCGAACTCCTCGGTGAACACCCGGCGCTTCTTGTGGCGGGATTTCCACCACGGGTCCGGGAAGTAGATGTGGACGGCCGCCACGCTGCCGGGGGCGACGCGGTCCCGCAGAATGGCGCCGCCGTCCCCGCAGGCGACGCGGACGTTGGGGACGCCGGCCTCGCGCAGGCGGATGGCCGCGAAGAGCTGGTACTTGCGGATGATCTCGACGCCGAAGAAGTTCGTCTCCGGGTTCGCCGCCCCGGTCGTGCGCAGGAACAGGCCTTTGCCGAAGCCGACTTCGACTTCCACGGGGCGGTCGTTGCCGAACAGTTCGGCCCAAACGATGGGCGGGCCGACTTGGCCCCGCGGCACGTCGGGCAGGACGTGCGGGGCCAACAGGTCGAGCGAAACTTTGCGGGTGCGGGCCACGGGGGTCTCGTATTAAAAACGTTCTCGCAAAGTTCGCAAAGAGGCAAAGCTCGCAAAGAAATCAGAAGAAATAATCTTGAGTCATTTCTGCGTCGTCGAACCAATTGGGAGCGGCTCTTTGCGAGCTTTGCTTCCTTTGCGAACTTTGCGAGAACGTTTTTTTGTTTTCTCAGGTTTGGGCGGCCTGCATTTGGTCGCGGCCGGGGATGGGCACGCCGATCACGTCGCACTCGAACACCAAGTTTTCCCCGACGAACCCTTGGGCCGCGAACACCGTCCGGCGGCGGTCCACTTTCTTGCCCTTGGCGACGACGACGAGCCGGTCCCCCGGTCGGACGCTGCCGCGGAACCGGCAGTCCTCGATGCCGCCGAGGCCCATGAGGGAGTGAGTCATCACCTTCATCACGGTGGAGTAGTAGCACAGCAGTTGGGCCGCCGCCTCGCACTGGAGGACGCCGGGAAAGATCGGGAAGTTCGGGAAGTGCCCGGCCACCCAGAACTCGTCGGCCTGCACGTCCTTGTACCCGATGATGATTTTCTGGGCGTCGTCGATCGACACGACGGCGTTCAAGTGCAGCATGTGGCCGCGGTGCGGGATGATGCGGCGCACCTCTTCTTGGTCCGCGATCACTTTGGAGGTGTCGATGGTCTTCGGGTCAATCAACAGCGGCGGGGGCATTCCATCCATCCAATAAGAAAGAATCAGGCGAGGACGGCCAACAACTGGTCCGGCTGGGTAATCATGGCGTCGGGGCGGTACTGCGGGTCTTTCAACTGTTCCCCCGTCGCCGCCAGCGAGGCCCGGTCCCCGGCGAACAGGGCGGTCTTCATCCCCCATTTCTTAGCAGGTCCGATGTCGCGCGTCAGGCTCGACCCGACGTGAATGGCTTCCGCGGGGTCGATGCCCGCCTTGCCGAGCATTTCGACGGCCGCTTGGAACATCGCGTCCGACGGCTTACGCCCTTTCACGGCATACGACAGAACGCGGCGGGCCGGCGGGATGAGGTCGTCCAGCGAAGTCCCTTCCCGCTGCTTGGCGAGGCCGCGGGCGAGCTGCGTGGGGGTAAAGCACTGGCCGTCCGCGAGCAGGCCCTGCGTCACGTTTCTTCCGGCGAGTTCGGCCATCGTCTCGGCCGTGCCGGGGTAGCAGCCGTTGCCCTGCAAGCTCGCGTGGTAGAAGTAGGCGACCTTCTTGGAATACTCGTTAAGGGCGCCGTAGAACCCGGCGTCGAACTTGTAGTCCTTCTGGAAGAGCTTCTTGATGATGTCTTCCCACGCCTTCTCAGCCAGAATCTCCGGGTATTTCTCCCCCTGGGACGGCATCAGCCGCAGCATGTCCACGACCTTGCGGTAAATCTCCTTCATGTACTCCGACGGCTGGCCGGGCTTGCGGCTCATCGACCCCCACATCTTGAACTCGTGGATCGTCTTCTCGAGGGCGACGCCGAAGATGAAGCCGTCGGCCGTCTCGAACTTCAAGTCCCCCTCGGGGACGGCCAGCGTCGTCCCGTACACGGTCCACAGCACGGCGCGCACGCCCGGAATTTCCGGCAGGTGCGGCCGCACTTTGGGCACGTCCACGGCCGGCATGGCCGGCCACGGCAGCCCGCGGCCGTCGAGGTGCGTCGCGTACTGGTCAAGCGTCAGGGGCATGGCGACTCGGGGCGGCCCAAAGGGGGTATTAGCATCAACGTACAGGCCGAATCCGGCGGCAGTCAACCAAAGTTTCAACAGAGCAAACGATTATCGGCGGCCGGTCTTTACCGCAGGCGGTCGCAGTTGAAGAACGCATTGAAGCCGCTGCGGCTGCTGACGTACACGCGGTCGCCGGGCTGGAGTTGGTAGTTGGTCGCCCCGGCCCCGACGCGGACGATGTCTCCGTAGTTCACCTTGAGGACTTGGCCGGGGCCGTCCCCGCACGGGCGCACGAGCAGGATGTTCAGCCACGAGGCCCGGTCCGAGAGGCCGCCGGCCAGCAGGATCGCGTCCAGCACGCACTCGTTGCCGGTCAGGACATACCGGCCGGGGGTGGTTACTTCACCAATGACGTAAAAGGCCTTCGACTGCCGGTTGACCAGGCGCACGTCGATGAAGCCGATCACCATGTCGTCCTTGTCTTTTTCCTTTTCCTTCTTGGTGACAGCCGCCATCACGTCGCGCTCGATCTCCATGACGGTCTTGCCGGCCGCTTGAAGCATGCCGTACTTGCCGAGGTCGATGTTGCCGTCCGGCAGCACGGTCTGGTCGGCGGAGATGCGGACCTTGGAGTCGAGCTCCGTCGGGACGATCAGCAGGCTGTCCCCCGGCTCGACGACGTAGCGGTCCAGCCACGCCTTGGCCGGCTCACGCGGCTCGGCTGCGGGGGCGTCTTGCACGGTCGCCTCCGCGAGTTCGCCGAGCGGGTAGCGGTCCGCGAATGGGGAGCCGTTGTTCCCCGAGCCGAGGCACCCGGCCGCGGCGGACAGCGCCGCGGCGGCGACCAGGCAGCGGACGGTGATCGGCAGGCGGGCCATGTCCGGGTCCAATTGGGCGG
>JAYUGD010000887.1:0-10287 GCA_043767785.1 Zavarzinella sp.
CCACCCGGGGCCTTACGGCCCTCGGCTCACCAAAGGCATTCGCCAATCCGCTTCTCACCCCCCGCTTCATCCGCTAAAATTCACACACCCGCCCCGCTCCCCGCTCCCGCCACTGAGTCTCTTCATGTTCAGACGCGGCATTCCGATCACCCTCTTCTTTGCCGGCGCCGTCACCGCCCAAACCCCACAACAGATTGAATTCTTCGAGAAGAGCGTGCGGCCGTTGCTCGCCACGCATTGCGTGGAGTGTCACGGGGCCAACGAGAAGAAAATCCGCGGCGGTCTGCGCCTCACGACCAAGGCTGACTTTATCAAGGGCGGGGATTCCGGGCCGTCGGTCGTGCCGGGCAAGCCGGACGAAAGCCGCCTCATCAAGGGCCTGCATTACACGGACGAAAATCTCAAGATGCCGCCGAAAGGGAAGCTGTCGGCCGCGGACATCGCCGTGTTGACGAAGTGGGTGACGGACGGGGCGGCGTGGCCGGAAACCGCAGTACCTTCAGGGGAGCGGCCGAAGCCCGGCCAGTTGTTCACCGACGAGCAGCGCAAGTTTTGGGCGTTTCAGCCGGTCGCCGACCCGCCGGTCCCGGCCGTGAAGAACGCGGAGTGGGTGAAGAACCCGATTGATGCGTTCATCCTGTCGCAACTCGAAGCCAAAGGGCTGACGCCCGCGAAGCCGGCTGACCGCCGGACGCTGCTTCGCCGCGTGACCTATGACCTGATTGGGTTGCCGCCGACGCCGGAGGAAATCCAAGACTTCGTGGACGACAACTCGGCCCATGCGTGGGAACACGTCATCGACCGGCTGATGCGCACGCCGCCGTACGGGGAGTCGCAGGCCCGGCACTGGCTGGACATCGCCCGGTACGCAGACTCCAACGGACTGGACGAGAACACCGCCTTCGCCAACGCCTTCCGCTACCGCGACTACGTCATCAAGAGCTTCAACGAGGACAAGCCCTACGACACCTTCATCAAGGAGCAAATCGCCGGGGACTTGTTGCCGGACGCCGGCACGAACCCGGACCGGCTGACAGGGACGGGCTTCTTGGTACTGGGGCCGAAGCTGCTGGCCGAGCCGGACAAGCAGAAGATGAAACTCGACATTGCCGACGAGCAGGCGGACACCGTCGGCAAGGCGTTCCTCGGCCTCACGCTCGGCTGCGCCCGCTGCCACGACCACAAGTTCGACCCGATCCCGACGCGGGACTATTACGGCCTCCTCGGCATGTTCACCAGCACACGGACGATGAAAAACCTCGCCACCGTCGCCGCCGCCCACGAGCGGCCGCTCCCCGTCGGTGACGGGAAGGCGATGGTCTTGGCGGTCGATGAGGGGGCCAAGTACGGCGACGTGAAGGGGGACGGCAAGCCGCGCAACCTGTTCGTGCAAATCCGCGGCAATTACCTGACGCCCGGCGAAGAGGCCCCGGCCGTCTTCCCGCGCATCCTCGCGGGCGAGACGCAGGTGTCGGTCGGCGGCCCGTCGGCGCCAGACGCACCCAAGCCCGAGGCGAACCAGACCCGCTACGGCCAAAGCCGGCCACACAGCGGCCGATTGGAACTGGCGCTGTGGCTGGCCGACCCGAAGAACCCCCTGCCCGCCCGCGTGATGGCCAACCGCGTCTGGCTGCACCTGTTCGGCGAAGGGATCGTCCGCACCCCGGACAACTTCGGCAAGCTCGGCGACCGGCCGACGCACCCGGAGTTGCTTGACTGGCTCGCCACGCAATTCGTGCGCAACGGCTGGAGCGTCAAGAAACTGCAAAAGACGATCCTGATGTCGAACACCTACCGCATGAGCTCCACGCACGACGCGGCCGCCGCCCTCGCGGACCCGGACAACAAGCGGCTCTGGCGGTTCAACCGCCGCCGGCTGGAAGCCGAGAAGATCCGCGACGGCCTGCTCTTCGCCGCCGGCAACATCGACCTAAAAATGGGCGGCTCCCTGTTGAACAACGGCAACTTCAGCTACGTCACGATCAGCCCCGCCTTGGACGCCCTGCGCTACAACAACACGCGCCGCAGCGTCTACCTGCCGGTGATCCGCAACAGCGTGTTCGACTTCTTCCAGTCCTTCGACATGGCCGAGCCGCACGTCCCCAACGGCAAGCGGGCCAGCACCGTCATCGCCCCTCAGGCGCTGTACATGATGAACAGCCCGTTCGTAAAACAGCAGGCCAACGTGTTGGCCGCGAAACTGCTCAAGGATTTCCCCGCCGCCGCCGAGGCCCGCGTGCGCGACGCCTACCTGCGGGCCTACGGCCGCCCGCCGATGCCGGAAGAAATCCGACAGGCCCAAAGTTTCGTGAGCCAGTACGAGACGGCCCTCGCGCCCAAGACGCCAGACCCGGCGAAGCGGAGCCAGACCGCGTGGGCCGGGCTGTGTCAGGCGATCTTCGCGGCCAGCGAGTTCATGTATTTGAATTAACGCCGGACGCCGGGTGGAACACGGCGCGGGTGATTTTGAAGGACAAGGTGCAGTGATCGTCAAAACACTGTCCGCGATTTCGCGCGACGACTTGGTCGGAGAGTCAATGACACCCGGACGTATGGAGAATCTGTTTGCCAAGGTCTCGGCAATGATCTCGGGACTGCTCGCGATCCCATCCGTCGCCGCTGTTGGACTATGGCTGATGAGCGCCGTTAATCCAGAGTACCTACGCCGGGATGACCTCATCACACTGTATCAGTCGATCATTGGCGCGAGCCTCGCATCCTTGGCATTGGCGTTCATATGGCGACTGTGGCTGAATGAAAGTCGCCATGCCACTTGGGCGCTCCTGATTGCTTTAACAGCGCTGTTTTGCAACTGCTGCGGATTCTTTGCATGCTTCGGCGTGTGGTTGGACTAACCCTATTGCCGGTTGGGCAGACGGGGGTGATTTTGAAGGACAGGGGCGGCAATCGTGATGACGGAGCGCCGGATCGACCCTAGCCGGCGCTCGGTCATTCCCCTTCCCGTCGCTGACGTTTCCCCTAAATCGTTTCCATACGTTCAACACCCGATAACTCTCTCCTCAAACCCCGGGCAGCCATGGCCTTCTTCCCCGACGTTTCCAAGATCAAGTACGAGGGGGCGGACAGCAAGAATCCGCTCGCGTTCCGGCACTACAACGACGCCGAAGTGGTCGAAGGCAAGACCATGAAGGAGCACCTGCGCTTCGCCGTGTGCTACTGGCACACGTTCCGCGGCACGGGGGGCGACCCGTTCGGGCCGGGGTGTGCCGTGCGGCCGTGGGAGGACGGGACGGACAGTTTGGAGATGGCCCTCAAGCGGGTGGACGTGGCGTTCGAGTTCATGGAAAAACTCGGCGTGCCGTTCTACTGCTTCCACGACCGCGACGTGTCCCCCGAGGGGAAGAACCTCACCGAGACGAACAAGAACCTGGACGCCGTCGCGGCCAAGTTGAAGGAGGCCCAGAAGCGGACGGGGATTGAACTGCTGTGGGGGACGGCCAACCTGTTCAGCAACCCGCGGTTCGTCCACGGGGCCAGCACCAGCAGCAATGCGGACGTGTTCGCCTACGCCGGGGCGCAGGTCAAGAAGGCCCTGGAAGTGACCAAGGAACTCGGCGGCGTGAACTACGTCTTCTGGGGCGGCCGCGAAGGGTACATGAACCTGCTGAACACGGACTTGAAGCGGGAGTTCGACCACCTCGCCAAGTTCATGCACATGGCCGTCGCCTACGCCAAGAAGATCGGCTTCACCGGGCAGTTCCTCATCGAGCCGAAGCCGAAGGAGCCGACCACGCACCAGTACGACAGCGACTGCGCCGCGTGCATGGCCTTCCTCAAGACCTACGGCCTCGACGCCCACTTCAAGTTCAACGTGGAGACGAACCACGCCACGCTGGCCGGGCACTCGATGTACCACGAGTTGACCTACGCCAGTTCCTACGGGATGCTCGGGTCCATCGACGCCAACCGCGGCGATCTGTTGCTCGGGTGGGACACGGACCAGTTCCCCACCAACGTCTACGAGACGGCCCAAGTGATGCTACGCGTCCTCGGCCAAGGCGGCATCGGGCCGGGCGGCCTGAACTTCGACGCCAAGGTGCGGCGGGAGAGCTTCGAGCCGATCGACCTGTTCCACGCCCACATCGGCGGCATGGACGCCTTTGCCCACGGCCTGAAGATCGCCGCCGCCATGCGCAAAGACGGCGTGCTGTCCGACTTCGTGAAGACGCGCTACGCGAGTTGGGACGCCGGCGTGGGGGCAGAAATCGAGAGCGGTAAGGCCACCTTCGAGACGCTGGAAAAGTACATGCTGGCGAAGGGGGAGGCCGACAAGAACGTCTCCGGCCGGCAAGAACTGCTGGAGAACATCGTCAATCGCTATGTGAAGTGAGTCAACAAAAGCCCACGGACGGCCGTCCGTGGGCTTTCATTGTTAAACAGCCGCCCGCCCGTACACGCCGCGGCTGACGCCCAGCAAGTCTTCCAAGAATTCCAGCATGTTGCGGGGGACGCGCGTCACCTTCTTGGGGGCGGCGCCGTCGGTCGTCGGCTCTTCTTCCGTGGAGCGGTGCGGCCAGCCGCCCTTGCGGACGAGCTTGGCGGCCGTCCGGGACGGGACGGCTTCGCCGGCGGGTTCGCCGCTCTCCCACGCCTCGTCCGGGGGCAGGTGTCGCAGGGTCGTGGCGACCGCGATGCGGACGACGGCCTCGGGCGGGCCGACCGGCTCGCCGTGGCGGTTCGTCCCGATGCGGCAGGCGTGGGCGATGCAGCCGGTGGCCAGCACCGGGTCGGTCCCGCGCGGGCAGTGGTCGCGGGCGAGCAAGCCGGCGCCGGTCCAGTCGGCCGGCCGGCGGGACAGGAACAGCGGTTGCAGGGCGTGGCCCGACAGGCCGGTGAGGGCGGCGAACTCGTCCGGGCTGATGCCCAAGCGCTTCGCCCACGCGCAGAGGTGGTGGCCGGTCAGCGTGTCGTCGTTCGTGATGCGGTCCCGGAATGTCGGCGCTACCATGGGTTCCCTCGCGTGGCGTGGTGTCAGTCAGGAAGTGAATCCGGCGCGGGCCGTCCCGGTCATTCGCTCATTGTATGTAAAATTTCGCGCGCCCCTTGGCGTGGCGGGCGGAAGGGATTCGTGATAAGCTACTCTGTCGGCCCCTCCCACTTCGCCGGCCGGCACAAAGGATTCCATGCGCAAACTAGTCGATCGGTGGGTCGTGTACCAGATGACCGTGCGGGGCAAGAACCCCGGCGGGAAGGCCGTCTGCGAGCAGGCCGAGTGGGACGCGATGGAAGTGTCGAACCCCGGCTACCACACCCTCATCCTCGGCGGGATCACCTCCGAGGAAGAGGCCGAGAAATTGGCCCGCGGCACGTCCGGGGATAATTACGGCCGCCGCGGCAAGAAGCCGTGACCGCCGGCCGTCACAGCGGCGGCCACTGGCGCTGAAGGCCTTCCTTCTCGATGGCGCTCACCTCGTCGGGCGTCACCCCAAACTTCTTGGCGATCGACGTGCGCGACGCCACCACCGGCATGCCCCCGTCTTGGGCCTCCACTAAGGCGGCGAAGATCAGCCGGCGGCCCGGCTCGTCTTTTTTGGTCGTCTGGTCGTCCACGGTGTCCCTCTTTCCTAACATTCTCTCTCTGCCTTTTCGCCCCGCCGGCCGCGGCCGCCGCGAAAGCGTGAATTGCAATATTAGTGGCCGACGGGTAAAAGGTCGGAAGATTCCGGCGAAATGGGCCGGCAATCTTCCGAAATCGGCCCGAATTCCGGCGACGCCCCGCCGCCGGGGCGTCCGATCAGTGGGTTAATCCCGCGTCCGCGGCCACTGTCGGCCGGGCCGCCCCGCCGCCCCGTGAGGGGCATCCTTTTGAGTTCCGCAGTGAATCCATCCGTTTCCGCCAAGCTTTCTTCCGAACCGCCGGAGTTCCCGCCGGCCGAGACCGCGCCGGAGCGGGCCTCGCTCCTGGCCCAATTCGCCACCGGGGCCGCCGTCGTCATCCCGTTCGCCGGGCTGGTCACCGCCCTGATCCTCGTCTGGGGCTGGGGCTTCGGCTGGGTCGAACTCGGCCTGTTGCTCGGCATGTATGGCGTGACGGCCATCGGCATCACGGTCGGGTTCCACCGCCTGTTCACGCACCGCAGTTTCGAGACCAACGCGGTCGTTCAGTTTATCTTGGCCGCCCTCGGGTCGATGGCGATTCAGGGGCCGGTCCTCAAGTGGGTCGCCATCCACCGCCGGCACCACCAGCACAGCGACGAGCCGGAAGACCCGCACTCCCCGCACCACTCGGGCCGCGGCGTCCTCGGCCTGATTCGCGGGTTCTGGCACTCCCATGTCGGGTGGGCCTTCAAGGCCGACCCGCCGGAACTGGAGCGGTACGTCCGCGACCTGACCCGCAGCAAGTCGTTGCGGGTCGCCGATAAACTTTTCCTCTTCTGGGTGGTCCTCGGCTTGGTCTTGCCGGCCGTCCTCGGCGGGCTGATCTCGTGGAGTTGGACCGGCGTGTTGCTCGGTTTCCTGTGGGGCGGGGCCGTCCGCGTGTTCCTCGTCCACCACGTGACGTGGTGCATCAATTCCGTGTGCCACCTGTGGGGCGGCCGCCCGTACCCGGAAGGGGACCACAGCCGCAACAACTTCTTGTTCGGCATCCTCGGCATGGGCGAGGGCTGGCACAACAACCACCACGCCTTCCCGACCTCGGCCCGCCACGGCCTCCGCTGGTGGCAGATCGACGCCAGCTACTACTTCATCAAAATGCTGGCGCTGGTGGGCCTGGCGTGGAAAGTGAAGCTGCCCAAGACGGCGTAACGGTCCAAAAATGCGACTAACCACAGAGGACACAGAGAGCACAGAGGAAAACCAAATACAGAGAAGACATTTTTATAAATGCTTTCCTCTGCTTTGGTTTTCCTCTGTGTCCTCTGTGGTTAGTCGCTTTTTGAGGTAAGGTCAGCCCTTCAGCATGTCGTCGTGTCGCATGCCGCTTGGGGGGCAGTCGGCTTTACGGCAATTCGCCAGCGCCGTGATTGCTCCGGCGTGCTGCTCGGCGTCGTTGTCTTCCCACTCGATGCTGACGGCCCCGTCGAAGCCGACGCGGTTCAGTTCGATGAAGATTTCTTCCAGGCTGTTCGCGTCCCGCTGCGTGCCGGCCGTCACGAAGTTCCAGCCGTTGGCCCAGTGGCCCATCGGGCGGTGCCCGCCGAGGCGGCCGGCCCGCGTGTGCTCGCGGGCCACCTGCACGCCCTTGACGTGGGCGCAGTGGATGAACGGGCCGAACTCGCGGATGAACTGCACCACGCTGACGTTCTGCCATTCCATGTGCGAGCCGTCGAGGTTGAAGCCGACGACGCCCTCGTACCCGGCCTTGCACATCGCGTTGATGTAATCGCTGGCCGACTCGATGTCCCCCATCGCCCGCTCGCTCGGGTGGCATTCGAGGTCGAACGTCACGCCGTACTGCTTGCACAGATCCCACACCGGGGCGAACCGCTCGACGATCAGTTGCAGGCTCGTCTCGCGCACGTCGTCGAGGGCGTACCCCTCAATGTTGGTCGGCAGCGGCGGGAACAGGAACCAGTGGCTCCAGCACCCGGCCGGCGACCCGACGAAGCCGGGCAGGGCGACCTTGCGGTCTTGCAATTTGCTCAGGTGGCCGGCCAACCGCACGCACGCCAACAGGTCTTGCTTGGCCTGCGCGTGGATCAGCTTGCCGACGTTCTCCGGGACGAAGTACGGGTCCGTCCGCGGCGGCTTGTTGCCGGCGTCCCGCCACGCCTTGTACGCCTTGCGGGCGTCGGTGTGCGAGCCGAGGAAGTTCAGCGTCTTGGCCGTCGGCTCGTCCCCCAGCACCTGACCTTGCAGGTGCGTGGCGACGGTGAAGATTTCCAGCCCGTGCTTCTTGGCGAGATCGACGCGCTCCTTGGCGTAGGCGGCGGCCCCGGCGTCCGTGTCGCACTTTCGCAGGTCGAGTTCCCACGAAGCTTCCTCCCACCCGTCGAACCCGGAGTCCTGCACGAACTTGACCCACGGCTCGTACGGCATGTTGCCGAACTGCCCGCGGACAAGCCCGATCTGGTGGTACGACCCCTTGCCGTAACGGTGGGTGGCGGTCTGCTGGTGACCCATCGGAGAGAACCCTTCTAAATGTGGAAAACCGGGAACGTGGAGACGTTCTAGCGGCGGAAGGGGAAGTTGGGGAGCGAGCCGGGAACGGGAAAGCGGAATTTGCCGCCGATGGGGAATGACGCCCTGGGAGAGAAAAATGCGAAACGTGAAGTGAGGCGCGGAACGGATTTCGCCGGCCGTCCGACCTCGAACCACGCGGTCGGCGCCTGTCCTCTTGATCGCGTGAGGATAATTCCCGTAAACTACCCGCAGGTTGACCGTCACTCCCCATCCGTCACCTCGTTCGGAGCCGTCAATGCGTCTGCCATTCCAGCGACTCACCGACAGCATGGCCCGGATCGTTGACTTCGCGGGCGCGATTCGCCATACCAAATTTCAAGACCGCTTGGATCAACGGCTCTTCCGGCGGGACGTGGCCAACCCATTTCATGCAGACTGGTCATTTGTCCTGACGGACCTCTGCGTCGCGGGCGTGAAGTGGCGTAAGGAAGTGCGAGATGCCCTCGAAGCGAAAGACCGAGCCGCCGCCGCCTCCTGAGCCTGCCCCGGCTTCGCCGGCCGCCGCCGACACTTCCGCCGGTGGCGCCCGGGGGCAAGAGGGCGACCGGATTATCGTTCATCACACCCAGCTCGAATTCGACGGCCCCCTCCCGCCCCCGGCGATGATTGAAGGGTATGACGCGGTTTACCCCGGCGCCGCGAAGTTGTTGTTTGAACACTTCTCCAAAGAACAACTCCACCGGCACGACCTTGAGAAGGCCGACTTCGAGACCCGCGCCCACCTGGCCATGACCGAACAGCGCATGGAAGGGCGGCAAGCGCTGACCGGCATGTACATGGCCCTGACCGTCGCGCTCACGATGATTGTGGGGGCCGCCGTCGTCGTCTGTTTCGGGTACCCGCAAACTGACGGGTTCTTCTTGGGGAGCAGTCTTGTCCCTCTCGTCGCGAGTTTCTTGGCAAAAGTGAACGGGGCAAAGCAGTCAAATTCAAAACGCCAAGACAAATGAGGCTGTCGGGCGGCGCGCGGCCGCCATTATTTCGGCCGCGTCGTCGGCACATCCCTTCTGCGTCGCCATTTAGGATT
Source organism: Zavarzinella sp. (assembly GCA_043767785.1). Lineage (GTDB taxonomy): Bacteria > Planctomycetota > Planctomycetia > Gemmatales > Gemmataceae > Zavarzinella. Next base: position 9,173 of record JAYUGD010000887.1, read on the forward strand.
CCTGCCATGCGCGTCGTTCTCTTCACACTTGTCACATGCTCCGGACTCATGGCCGCCCCCGCCTTGAAAGACGGCCCGCCGCGGGCGTTGGTCGTGTCCAGCAACAAGAGCGGCAACTGGGAGATCTATCTGGTTCAGCCGGGCGGCGGCGAGCCGAAGCAATTGACGGACGACAAGGCCAGCGACACGGAGCCGATTTGGGCGCCGGACGGCAAGCGGATCGCCTTCGTCTCCGATCGCGACGGCGGGCCGGACATCTGGACGATGAACGCGGACGGGGCCGACCCGAAGCCGCTCACCAAGAAGAGCGGCGGCTGCACCAATTTGCGGTGGTCGCCGGACGGGGGCAAGATCGCCTACGTCGGCCCTCAGGCCGGCGTGGACCAGATTTTTTCCGTGGATGTCGCCACGGGCAAGGTTACTCAACTGACCGACGTGCTCACGGCGAGCCGCCAGCCGGCGTGGTCGCCCGACGGGAAGAAGCTCTCCTACTCGTCCTACGCCGGGCGGTACTCGACCTACGTCATGGACGCCGACGGCGACAACAAGGTCAAGCTCACCGACGACAACGGCGGGCTGGACGCGGCGTGGTCGCCAGACGGCAAGCGTCTCGCGTATGTTTCCGTGAACGGCGCGGACCAAGGCTGGCGACTCTACACCGTCAACGCGGATGGCACGGACAAGAAGCAACTGACCAAGACCGTGAACACCTACGGCAACGTCTACCCGCGCTGGTCGCCGGACGGCAAGCACATCTCGTTCGGCGACTTGGTCGACGGGGTTCTGCAAACCGCCGTGATGCCGGCCGGCGGTGGTGACGCGAAGTACATCACATCAACGCACATGCACGCTTATACGCGGTGGTCACCGGACGGGAAACTGATCAACTGCACCCGCATGGAAAAGGGCAAGCCGTGGGCGCTCTGGGTGTGCGACGCGGACGGCCGAAACGGCAAGGAACTCCTCAGCGGCGTCGGCGTCGCGGCGGCCGAGTGGAAGCCCAAGTGACGGGCGGGGAGTCCGGCTAAAACTGGAAGTAGATAAACGCCGGGGCCGTGCCGCCGGGGGTCAGGACGACGGCCAGCAATAACAACGCGGCGCGGAGGCCCCATTGC
>JAYUGD010000888.1:0-10281 GCA_043767785.1 Zavarzinella sp.
CGATTTTTGCACAAGCTCTCCGCGTGAGGATCGGCTTCCCCCACGGGAAGCGGTCGTCTCGGGCGGGAAGCCGGTCCTCACGCGGAGCGTGAGGAGTACGTTGGGCCACCGACGACGATCAAGAGGGGGCGAGAGTGTATGATCCGTTTCCGCGCCATGCAAATGAAAACGCCCCCGTTTGCCCCGATTTCGCCAAATGGGTCGCGCGCAATGGCAGACTGGCTGGCAGAGCTTCACAATTCCTTCACAAGCGGTTCGTCGAAGCCGTTCCGCACGGCGTGAGTGACAAGCTCATTCCGGCGATTCCGGCCATTTTCGGGACAGGATTTCCGGTCGCGTATCCTTGTCTAAAGCCATTGAACCCGTCGGGGGCCATCCCATGACAGAGATGTTGACGCACCCGCCCGCGCATGAGTTGACCGCCTTCGGGCTGGGCGTTCTTACCGACGACGAGTGCCAAGCGATCTCGGAACACGTCGCCGAGTGCCCCGAGTGTCAGCGGGCGGTGGCGGCGGCGCCGGGGGACACGTTCACCGAATTGTTGGCCGAGGCGAAGACGGTCCTCGACGCGCCGCTGCCGAGCGACGACTTGCCGGCGGAGTTGGCGTCGCACCCGCGCTACACGCCGTTGCGACTGCTCGGCGTCGGCGGCATGGGGACGGTGTGGCTCGCGGAACACGCCGTCATGGGCCGGCGCGTCGCGGTCAAAGTCATCCGGCCGGAGTTCCTGGCCCGGCCCGGCGCCGCCAACCGCTTCCGGCGAGAAGTGGCCGCGGCCGCCCGGTTACACCACCCGAACATCGTGACGGCCTTCGACGCCGAGCAGGCCGGCGAAACCCACTTCTTGGCGATGGAATACGTCGACGGCGTCGGCCTCGACGAACTATTGAAAACGCAGGGCGCGTTGCCCGTGGCCGAGGCGTGCCGGTACGCCGTGGACGCGGCCGTCGGCCTGGAACACGCGCACCGGGCCGGCCTCGTCCACCGCGACGTGAAGCCGGGCAACCTGATGCGGGCGGCCGACGGCACAGTGAAAGTGCTGGACTTCGGCCTGGCCATGCTGGTCGCCGACGACCGGGCCGACGCCTCGCTGACCGGGGCGAACATGGTCGTCGGCACGCCGGACTACATCGCCCCCGAGCAGGCAGAACACCCACACGCCGCCGACGGCCGGGCCGACATCTACGCCCTCGGCTGCACGCTGTACCATTTGCTGACCGGGGCCGTCCCGTTCCCCGGCTCGTCCGTGTTGAAGAAACTCGACGCCCACCGGCGCGAACAGCCAAGAGCATTGAGCCGGTTCCGCGCCGACATCCCCCGCGGCCTCTCGGAGATCGTGATGAAGATGATGGCCAAAGACCCCGCCGCCCGCTTCGCCTCGGCCGCCGCCGTCGCCCACGCCTTGCGGCCCTACGCCGACGGAAAATTCACGCGGCGACCACACCGGCCGCGCCGAATCGCCGCGGCCGTCGCCGGCTTCCTGTTCTTCGCCGTCGTCGCCGCCGGGGCGGTGGTCTACCGCATTCAGACGGACAAGGGCGAGCTGGTGATTTCCACGCAGAGCGACGACGTGGAAGTGATCGTCAAAAAAGGCGGCAAAGTGGTGACGATCATCGACACCAAAACGCAAAAGCAAATCGAACTCAAGAGCGGCGAGTACGACCTTGAACTCCGCAACGCCGACGGCCTGAAACTGGACATCACTAGGGCCACCCTGTACCGCGGCAGCCAAGTCTTGGCGAGCATCGAGCGCGTCGCCACGCCCCCGCCGGCACTGGAAGGCAGCTCCGGCGCGCCTCCCGTGCGCCTGGGTCAGACGGGAATGTCCCCCGTTGGTCCCGGCCCGTTGGCGTTGCCCGGTTCCGGCGGAACCCTCGCCCAGATGATGGGGGCCGGGGGAAGTCCGGGCACGGCCGCTGCCCAAGCCAGCCACTGGCCGCCGGCCCCCCTGCCCGGAGCGGCCGGATTCCTGACGCGCTTGCCCATCAAATACGCCGACCGGGATGCCATCCGGTTCTCGCCCGACGGCCGTCTGATGGGTATTTCGTCGCCGGGGGCTGGCGACCTGGAACTCCTGGAGACGGCGACGGGCCACCAGTTGGCCCGGATTGTCACCGGCCCCGTCCAGGCATGGACGTTCACGCGCGACTCATCAAGCGTGGTTATTGTTCACAAGTTCTCGGCCAGCAGTTACCTGTTTCGCCTGTGGCGGCCCGACACGGGCGAAATCACCAATCTCGGCGAACCAATCCGGCCCACGGGGGACATCCGCAGCGTTGCCCTGCAAGGCTCCCCGCAAAAACTAGTTCTCGGGACGGCGGGGGAATACCTCGTCTACGACACGGTCGCCAAGGCGATCACGAAGCGAGTCAAAGTCCCGGAGACGCAAGTCCGACGGGACCGCGGGTTCAGTGGAAACTCGCCGCAGATTCAAGTGACGAGCCGGATCGTGTCCGGGGACGGCGAACGGGTTTATGTCACGGTCGCCGACCGGACCCCCGCCCCCATGAACCCGTTCGCCGTCCCCGGCGGTCCGGGGATCACTCCCCGTTCGGTCAATTGGTTTCTGGACCTTTATCACCTCACGCAAGATGACCCCATCCCGACCAGGATCGAACTCCCGGGGGCCTTCCTCCAGTTGTTTGACATCCCCCGGCCGGCGGGGAGTGCAGGCGAGGCCGTGGCGTTCGGCGTCATTTGCAAGCTGCCCACCGGCGAAGAACGCATCCTCCTGTATGACGCCCTTGGCCGGTCTGCCGGCGTCCAGTTGCCCGACCTGAAAGACAGCGCGGTCCGGGAGGTCGCGGCCCAAGCCAGGCGGGCCGTTATCGTGGGGCCGGACGGGATTAGTTTCGAGAGCCTCGATTTGACGGACGGCTTCCGGCGGACACCCGTCGCCAAGATCGCCAACCAAGACGCGACTTCCCTGAGCGGCGACGGCCGTGTCTTCGCCGCCCGCACGGAGACCGGCTGGAATCTGTACCGCCTGCCGGACGTGCCGGCGTCGCCGATTGCGCCGTAACGGAGGTTTTCCACGAAGCGTCAGCGAGGGAGGCGAGCCAGAAGCGTTAGCGACTGGAGGGCGGAGCGACGAGTCTTCGAAGTCGCGTCATCCACGGGCGAGTTGCCTGACAGGCGGCGTCCAAACCGGCCGCCGCCCGAACCGACAGTCTCCCGTGGGGAGCGCGACTTCGAAGACTCGTCCCTCCGCCCTCCGGTCGCTAACGCTCCCGGCTCGCCTCCCTCGCTGGCGCTTCGGTGCGAACACGAAATGGAAACATCTGTCAGCCTCATCGCCCGGTTGGCCGCCGACCCGTCCGAGCCGGACTGGCGGCGGCTGCACGACTTGTACCGGCCGCTGTTGCACCGCTGGGCCGCCCGCGCCGGCGTGCCGGTCACGGACGCGGACGACTTGGCCCAAGACGTGATGGTCGTCGTCGTCGCGGAGGTCGGCGCGTTTGTTCACCGCGGGGACGGGGCGTTCCGCGCGTGGCTGCGCGGCATCTTGGCCAACCGCCTCAAGGAGTTCCCGGCTCCGGGACCGCCGGCCCGTGGCCACGGGGGACGGCGACTTCCAAGACCTGCTCGGCGAACTCGAATGCCCCGGCAGTTCGCTGTCCAAGCTGTGGGACCGGGAACACGACCACCACGTCGCCGGCCAACTAATGCTCCGCGTGCAAGGAGACTTTGCCCCGAACACGTGGCGGGCGTTCCGCTCGCAAGTGTTGGACGGCCGCCCGGCCCAGCAAGTCGCCGACGACTTGGGGCTGTCGCTTAACGCCGTCCTGCTCGCCAAGAGCCGGGTGCTGAAACGATTGCGCGAAGAGTCGCGCGGACTAATTGAATAAGACTGCGCATGTCGTTTCGAGCTGTTCAATCTTGCAACACCGCACTCCCGGATAAGTCCGGAGATCTCAAATCGCCGTCCGTAATGACCCGACCGATCAGCACTACACGCCCAAATGTTGGTCATTTCGAGCGCAATCTACACGCCGGCACGAAAAATGAGCGGTTTTTCACACATTGGCGCTGCGATTGCGATGAGGTAATTCATCTCCCGGCCGTTCGTCGCTGGGTCAAGTGTTACCGGAGTCTTCTATGACGTATGTCATCATTCGGCGGTGCCCCGTTTGCCCGACGATTAACGCTTACGCCGAGCAACTGATGCTCGCTTTCAAACGTGACCGGCGCGTGCTGGCCATGCGGATCGACGGATCTTACGACGAGTTCTCGGTCATCGTGGACGGCGAACCGATCGACGCGATGGACGGGGACGCCCTCCGGCCCGTCCATGAGTTGACGGCCGATATCCGCGAGCGGTTGGCCGACCCCGTGGCGGTGTGATTCATGCCCGCCACGCCGAGCGGCATGAGAAACGAAAAAACCACCCGGCCGTTGACTCCTCTCCCAAGGGCCAACTTTCGGGTGGTTTCATTTTTGGACTGGGCCAACGCCTCAACCGAGTGGTCTCTCCCTCCACTTGATCGACTTGTCCGAACTCGCGTCCGTGCCGATCAGAAAAACAACGGCCGTGCCACGCGGTTTCGAGCCTGGACGCTTGCGGGCAAATCGCTTGTTTCTCCGGGCAAACAGGCCGTTTCAGGGCGGTGTAAAATCGCGCGTCCGGAATTCGCCGCTTCCCGGCGACCGCGTTTTGCCCGCGATGCCGTCAGGCCGTGCCCGAAATGTGGGCGCTCATCGGTCAGCGGGGCCGTGACCCGCGCCCGACCGCCGACTATAACTTCGTTTTGCCTCGACTCTCGCGGAGATGATGCGTGAACAACCCGGAAACGGCCGCCCGCCCCCGCCGGATTCTGTGCGTGGACGACAACCGCGACGCGGCCGACACGACCGCCGCTCTGCTTCAAGCCCACGGCTTTGACGCCCGCGCCTGTTATGACGGGCCGGCCGCCTTGAAGGTGGCCGAAGACTTCTCGCCGGACCTCTGCTTCATCGACCTGAAAATGCCCGGCATGGACGGGGACGTCCTCGCCGTCGCCCTGCGGACGGCGGCGGGTTCACGCCCGCTGACGATGGTCGCGCTGACCGCCATGAGCGACTTGGGCGACGTCTTGCGGACCGAGGCGGCCGGGTTCGAGCAGTACCTCGTCAAGCCGGCCGACCCGGCCGCGCTGGTCGAGATCGCGGCGGGCGTGGCCGGCCGCGGCCGCCCAGAGTAATCGGCAATTTGTCCGGGGATTTTGCTCGACACGGCCCGGCCCGCGCGGGATAATCGGGCGGTTGGGCACACTTCGGGGATGTCTTCCCCAGCCCGACGCCAACCTGACGAGGGCCATATGATGCGCAGCTTTGTCGGCAACTTGGAAGCCCCCCCGGACCCGAACGACGCGACGACTCCGGACGACGACTTCGACGAACTCCTCGCCCAACTCTGGGGAGACGACGAAGGGGAATGAAGCCCATCTCAGTAACCGCTCAATACGAAAAGCCCCCGAGGAGACCCCTCGGGGGCTTTTCGCATTTCCCGCCTTCTCCGTAAAACCTATGAGACCCGACACAGTCACCCACCGACCTTAACAATGACCTTTCCCCGGCTTATCCTCTCCATTACCTGCCTGATGTTCGCCGCCGCGGCCCGTGCCGGCGAGCCGACGTTGGCGATCACCGCCGAGGACGTGGACTGGGACCGCTGCACCGCACACGGCGACGGCCGGGAGTTGGCCCGCGCGCCCAAGGCGGCCCTTTCCACCCTGCTCGGCTTGGACTCGGCGGACGCCGTGGCCGCGTGGGCCACCGGGCCGGTCGCCCGGGAACGGCGCCACTTCCGCGTCGCCTTCCGCAACCCGATTGCCGTCGGGACGATTTGCGGTGCGTGCCCGGACGTGGCGATTCTGAAGCCCGGCGTCGCCTACCCCGGCGACCCGGCCGACGAGTCGCACTGGCAAAGCTTGCCCGGCGGGAACGTGAAGCCGGTGCCGCCGGACACCGCCGTGCGGGCGTTGCGGTTTACGGAAGAAGTCCACAACTTCCCGTGGGAGAGCGTCGCCCGCTCCAGCAACTTCCAGCCGGCCCTGCTGCTCGCCGGGCGGTTCTACAACCCGGAACAAATCGGCGGCCGGGCAAGGTCTCGCGTCGCGCCGACGGCCCGCGGCGGTAAGCCCGTGGACGAGTGGGTCGGCTACTGGCCGGACACGCTGCCACTCGCCGGCGTGGCATTGGTGCGGCCGCCGGCCGGCCCGGCGGAAGCGATGATTCTTTCCGACGGCGAGGTTCACCCACGGCTCGCGAAGCCGGCCGACTGGAAGCCGTTCGCCGCCGGGAAGAGTGCGGCCCTCCTTCTCCCGCCCGCCCCGGCGAAGACGCGGGCCGTCCGCGTCCGCACCACCGGCGAGACGGAGGTGATGCCGCTCGTTGCCCTCGGCGATCAAGAGTTGCCGCCGGCCACGTTCGCCCCGGCCGCCCCGTTCACGCTGCCGTTCGACATGCCGATGGACGGCTTCGTCGCCGTCCACATCACGGACGCCAAGGGGAACCACGTCCGGCGGCTGGTCGCCGAAGTCGAACGCAGGAAAGGGCTGATCAGTGAGGCGTGGGACTTGAAGGACGACGCCGGCCGCCCGGTGCCGCCGGGCGTGTACCACTTCCGCGGCATTGCCCGGCCGCCGCTGAAACTCACGTACGAAATGACGGCGTACAACCCCGGCAAGCCGGCGTGGGCCGCCCCCGTGCCGGGCGGCGGCGGCTGGATGGCGGACCACTCGCCGCCGGTGTCGGCGTGCGCCGTCGGGGACAAGCTGTTCTTCGGGGCGGCCGGGGCCGAGTTCGGCGTCGCCCTGATCGCCACGGACGGCGCCGGCCGCAAAGTCTGGCAAGACCCGCCCGGCGCGCTGCGCTTGGTCTCGGACGGCCGCGTCGCTTACGCGGTCAACGACGACGCCGTGACGCGCATCGACCCGGCCGCCGCCTTCGCCAAGACGCCACTCTTGAAGTTCGCCTACGGGGACAAACTCCCTGGCCCGCCGCAGACGTGGATCGCCGCCGACCAGGGGGGGGCGGCGGCCAAGCCGGGGACGCTGTGCGTGAGCGTCAACGCCACCCCGGCCGCGTGGGTGCGTTCGGCCCTCGCGCCCGGGGACATCGACCTGACCGCGTCCGTGCCGGCGATTCTGCCCGGCGGCAAGGCGCACGTCACGGAGATGAACGCGACGGAAAAGGCCCTCGCGACCTTCCAGACGATGACCAGTTCCACGGTCGCCGCCTTCGGCCCGGCCCCGACCAAGGGGCCGTTCGCCAACACGCTCATGTTGGCGCTGACGCGCGAAGTCCCGGTTGGCGGCGTCGTGATCCCCGACGGCGACGTGCAGGTGTGGGCGCTGCGGGCCGGCAAGCCGCTGCCGGCCGCGTTCAAGCCGAAGGACGCGACGGTGGACGCGCCGCCCGAGACGGCGAAGAAGTCCGACGACCTCGACCTGCTCGACGACTTGAAGACGCGCTTCGACCCCGCCGTGTGGGTGAAGTTCGCCGCCGCCCCCGGCCGGCCCGGCTTGGCGGTCCCGGCCGAGCCGGGGGCGACGAAGACGCTCGTCTTCACCGGGCCGAAGCTGAAGGCGCTCGACTACGCCTTTGTGCTGGACCGCCGCTATCGGGACGCGGCCGCAATGGCGAAACTTGTCGTCCGCGAGGGGAAGGCGACGGCCGCAGGCGGCTGGCAGTTCCAGCGCACCGCCGACCGACCGCTGTCGTACTCAGATCCAGCAATTGCCGCCCTCGTGTGGGACAAGCCCGTTCCCTTGCGTGGCTTCGCCCTGCCGCGGCCGATGGAGTGGGCCGGCCTCGCCGTGGACGTGTGGGCCGGCCCGGCCGACGCGGCCGTTACCGCTGCGGACATGGCCGACCCGGCGAAGTGGGAGCAAGTGTTCCTGCACCGGCAGACGCGCGACCACATCAAGTATTCATGGCACACGCCGCGGTTCCTGTTCGGCGACTTCGGCGCGACGCGGCCCGTGAAGGCCCTGCGCGTGCGCTACATCGACCCGCCCTCCGGCGTCGGCTCCAACCGGCCGACGGCCGGCGGGTTTGACCGGCTGATCGCCTTGGAGCCGGCCGGCGGGGACGCGGCCGTCCCGGCCGACTTGGCCCGGCGCATCACCGTGATCGACCTGCCCGGCCCGGACGGCAAAGAGGCCAAGGTCCGCGGCCACCTGCCGATGCCGGCGGCGACCGCCCTCGCGTTCGATAAGGCCGGATCTCTGTACGCGGCCTGCGAGAAGGGCGTCGTCCGCGTCCGCGACCTGACCCGCTTCGGCCAACCGCCGGAAATGGAAGTCGTCCTGCGGCCCGAGCAAGCGGGCAAGCCGCGGGCGCTGGCGTTCGACGCCGACGGCTTGCTGTACGTCCTCGACGGGCCGGCGAAGCAAATCAACGTGTTCGACGCGAAGGGGGAAAAGGTCCGCGCCATCGGCAAGGCCGGCGGCGGCCTCGGACCGTACGACCCGGCGACGTTTACCGAACCCGTGGCCATGACCATCGACGCGGCCGGCAAGTTGTGGGTGGTCGAGCAGACGTTCCAGCCCAAGCGCATCAGCCGGTGGTCGCTCGCCGGGCAGTTCGAGGTTGAATTCCTCGGGCCGACGCACTACGGCGGCGGCGGGATGATGGACCCCGGCGACCGCACGGTCGTCAATCACCTCGGCATGAAGTTCCGGCTCGACTGGGACACGCGCACGACGAAACTCGAAGCCCGCCTCGCCCCCTACGGCGGCGGGAACTACCTGCCCGACCGCGTGACCTATGTAAACGCCCGCCGCTACCTCGTCGGCGACCGGCCCGTGGTCACGCCGTTCGGCGATGCGGGGCCGACGGCCGTGATCTGCGTCGAGCGAAATGGCGTCGCCGTCCCCATCGTGGCGACTGGCGTCTTGGGGGACTGGAAAGAGTTCCCCCGCAACGCGACGCTGCAACAGGCGGCCAAGGGGCGCAACCCGGCCGCGACCGGCTTCGTCTGGGCCGACGCGGACGGCGACGGCAAAGTGACTGCGGGTGAGGTGCAATTGCTCGCCGAAGCCGTCACGCGGTCCCCGTACATCGGCGACGACTTGTCGCTCAACTTCGTCCGCGACGCGGGCGGCCTGCGGTCGCGGCCGATGGCCTTCACGAAAGGCGGCGTCCCCGTCTACGACTTGGCGAAGCCCGAGGCCGTGCCGGGGATGACGGCCGAGGTGATGGTCACGAACAAGGGCGAGACGCTGGTGATGAGCCACACGTTCTTGAACGCTGACGGCAAGCCGGTGTGGGCGTACCCGGACCACTACTCCGGGGTGCAGGCGTCCTACGCGACGCCGTGGGGCTTCACCGACCGGCCGCCGGGGGTGCTGTCCGGCAGTTTCGGCCCCGTCGGCCACCTGGAAGTCGGCGGCGAGACACTGCTGTGCGTCGGCGGCAACAACGGGGACTACTTCGCGTTCACCAAGGACGGCCTCCTAGCCGCCGCCATCGTCGGCGGGCCGCGCGGCTTCGGCAAGCGGTTTTTCTCCATCCCCGACGCCGAACCGGGCGTCACCGACCTGTCCGACCTGCGCAAGACGGTCGAGAACTTCCACGGCCACGTCACGGCCGCCAACGGCAAGGTGTACGCCATTGCCGGGAAGAACCACGTCACCGTGATGCGCGTGGACGGCTTGGAGCAGATGAAGCGCTTCGCCGGCGCCGTGACGGTCGGCCCGGCCGACGTGACCACGGCCGCGGCGTGGGCGGCGACCAAGGCGCGCGTGGACCGCTTTCTGTCACCGGACGGCCCGACGGAGTACGCCGTCCGCTACCTCTCGAAGCCGCCGGAGATCGACGGCGACGTGCTGGCCGACTGGCCCGGCGTCCCCGACCTGACGATCCGCACCACCCGCGATCCCGCCGGCAAGAAGGCCGGCGAGTGGAAGGCGAAGTTGGCCTACGACAAGGACCGCCTGTACGTCGCCGCCAGCGTGACCGGCGACCGCCCGCTGCGCAACGGGGCCGCCGACCCGGCCACGCTCTTCCAAAAGGGGGACGCGCTCGACGTGCAACTCGGCCTCGACGCGGCCGCCCCCGCCAACCGGGCCGACGCCGCCGTCGGCGACCTGCGCCTGCTGGTCACGCTGATTGATGACAAGCCGGTGGCGATGCTCTACCGCTACCGCCTGGCGAAGCGGCCGCCCAACCCGGTGGTGTTCCGCTCCCCCGTGGGTGAGGAGACCATCGACGAGATTGTCCCGTTGAAGACCGCCAAGATCAAAGTCGTGCAAACGCCGCGGGGCTGGTCGGTCGAGGCGGCCATCCCGTGGGCCG
>JAYUGD010000889.1:0-1202 GCA_043767785.1 Zavarzinella sp.
GACGGATTTGTCGCCGTGATACACTCATCACACCGGCGCCGCGCCGGCACCCCCTGAATTCACACCGCGAGGCCTGTCATGCCCGTCTCCACTCTTGACGCCCCGGCCGGGACGGCCGAGCGCCGGATCGCCCGCCGCTTTCAGCCAGCGCTGCACACCATCTGTCGGCTGCGCGCCGAGACGCGCGGGGTCGGGCTGGTGTGGGACGTGTCCGAGACCGGCGTGAGCATGTTGCTGGCCAACCCGCCGCTCGCCGGGACGGCCGTGGAAGGCACGCTCTCCGCGGAAGGCGGCGACGGCGAGACCGTGACGCGGACGCTGCACGTGGTCCACGTCCGGCCGCTGCCGACGGGCGACTTCTTCCTCGGGGCGCACTTTTCGCCGCCGCTCAACGCCGAGGAAATGCGGGCGTTCGTCGGCCCGCCGCCCCGCCCGCTGCCGAAGAAGGGGTGAGGCGACATGCCCGCGCGCCCGAAGGCCGACCCGGCCGTCAAACGCCAAGCCGGCCGCGTCCGCAAGGAATTGGCGAAGCTGTACCCCGACGCCGAGTGCGCCCTGCACCACGACGGCCCGCTGCAACTGCTGGTGGCCACGATCCTCTCGGCCCAATGCACCGATGTCCGCGTGAACCTCGTCACCCCGGCCCTGTTCGCCAAATACCGGACGGCGAAAGACTACGCCCAAGCCGACCCGAAAGAACTGGAAGGCTACGTCGCCCCGACCGGCTTCTTCCGCAACAAGGCCAAGAACATCCGCGAGGCCTGCCGCCTCATCGTGGAACGCCACGGCGGCGAAGTGCCGCGGACACTCGACGAGTTGGTGCAACTCCCCGGCGTGGGCCGCAAGACCGCAAACGTCGTGCTTGGGAACTGTTTCGACACTCCCGGCATCACCGTGGACACGCACGTCGGCCGCCTGAGTCGCCGCCTGGGCCTCACGGTCCACGACGACCCGGTGAAGGTCGAAGCGGACCTCATGCTCCTCATCCCTGAGCTGGAGTGGACGATCTTTTCCCACCGTATGATCTCGCACGGCCGGCAAGTTTGCCACTCCCGGACGCCCAACTGCCCAGCCTGCGCGCTGGAAGGCTTTTGCCCGAAGGTGGGCGTGGCGGAGTAGAGTTCTCTTCGCGGCAAGAATGAACACGGCAAATATCAAAGGGCGGGTGCCGCGGAGCATCGTCGCTTTTCGCTCCGCGAAAA
>JAYUGD010000890.1:0-3741 GCA_043767785.1 Zavarzinella sp.
AGAGGGGGAGCAAGTGGGCGACGGCCGTTTTTGGGTTGGTCCCCCCTCTCCGCTTCGGTGAGGGGGTTTGGGGGTGAGGTAAACGACTTGTCCCGCGCCAAGGACGCTACATCCACCCGAACGCTGCTCTAGGGGTTGAATATCCTTCTGGCATCCCGGCCGCCCCCAAGGTAGAATCGGTGAAGTTTCGGCGTGATGACGCCAAGGGGGCCATCGCATGTTGACACTTCACGGGCCGGACCGCCGCGGCTTCCTCCGGGCCGGCGCGCTCGCCGGCGGCGGCCTGACGCTTGCCGATTTGCTTCGGCTGCACGCCCGCGCGGAAACCGGCGCCAAGCCGAGTCGCAAAGCCGTCATCATGGTCTACCTCAACGGCGGGCCGAGCCACATCGACTTGTACGACATGAAGCCGGACGCCCCGGTCGAGGTGCGCGGCGAGTTCAAGCCGGCCAAGACCAATGTCCCGGGCTTCGACATTTGCGAACTGCTCCCCATGCAGGCGACCATCGCCGACAAGTTGGCCATCGTCCGCAACATGAAGTTCCAACAGGAGGGGCACACGCCGCCCGAGTTGTTCACCGGCTTCCTCAAGGGCAACCGCCCGGCGTTCGGCTCGGTCGTCAGCAAACTGCGGCACGACGCCGGCGTCCGCGGCCCGCTGCCGCCCTACGTTTACCTCGGGGACGCCAACTACGTCGGCCAACCGCACTACCTCGGCAAGGCGCACGAGGCGTACATGCCCGGCGCCAAGGCCGCCAACCTCGGCCCGTCCCGCGAGGTGACGCTCGACCGCCTCGGAGACCGCCGGCGCTTGCTGGACTCTTTCGACGGCCTGCGCCGCGACCTCGACGACGCCCGCGGCAGCCTCGCCGGCATGGACGCCTTCACCGCGCAGGCCCTGGAGATGATGACGACCACCGCGGCCCGCGACGCCTTCGACGTGACCAAGGAGCCGGAGAGCGCCCGCGCGAAGTACGGCAAGGGGACCGAGTACTTGCAGGCCCGCCGCCTGGTCGAAGCGGGCGTGCCGTTCGTCACGATCACGCCGCAGAACCACGACGTGCCGAAAAAGTGCAACGGCCAGTGGGACCACCACGACCACATCTTCGAGTGCCTACGGGCCGTCCTGCCGCCACTCGACCGCTCCGTCCACGCCCTCGTGACGGACCTGCACGAGCGCGGCTTGGACAAGGACGTGGCCGTCGTGGTCTGGGGCGAAATGGGCCGGACGCCGCACGTCGGCACGCAGAAGGGAACGACCGCCGGCCGCGACCACTGGCCCCAAGCCGGCTTCGCGCTCATGGCCGGCGGCGGCTTCCAAACAGGTCAAGTCATCGGGGCCACCGACGCCCGCGGCGAGCGGCCGAAGGGCCGGGCCTACACGCCGCAAAACGTCCTCGCCACGCTCTACCGCCACCTCGGCATCGACCCCGCGACGACGCTGCCCGACCACCAGGGCCGGCCCATGTTCCTGCTCGACGACCGCGACCCGATCGCGGAGTTGATGTAGCGCGGGTGGAACGACGGGCGCGAATACGGGAGGGCGGGCACCGCGAAGCATCGTCGCTTTTCGCTCCGCGAAAAGTCTGACCTCCCCGCCCAAGGGGCCAGCCACCCGCGGGAGGAGGGCTAGACTTTTCGCGGAGCGAAAAGCGACGATGCTCACGCCCGCGAGGCGAACGGCGCCTCGGTTCGGGGCCGTCATCGTCGCTTTTCGCGGAGCGAAAAACGACGATGCTCACGCCTCGGCCATTGTTTCCGAACGCTCGGAGTTTCACCGCGGCGCCGGGGCGAGTTTCCAGAGCCGCACGGTCTTGTCGGCCGCGCCGGCGGCGAGGCGGTTGCCGTCGGCCGAGAACGCGACGGCCGTGACTTCGCCCGAGTGCTGAAAACGCATGACTAGGTCCCCGGTCGTCGCGTCCCGGAGTTTCACCACGCCGCCGCGGTTCCAGTCGCCTTCGGTGGTGGCCAGTCGCTTGCCGTCGGGGGAGAACGCGACGGCGACCATGTCGCCCTGCCCCGGCAGCGAAAGCCGTTCCTTCCCGTCGGCCGCGGCCCAGACGTTCACCGTGCCGAAGCGCAAGCCGGCGGCGATGAGCGTCCCATCGGGCGAGACCGCGACGGACCGGACTTCCCCCTTCGTGGCGTCGATGGTGCGGACCAGTTCCCCCGTCTTCGCGGCCCAGACGATGACCGTGCCGTCGGAACTTCCGGAAACCAGCCGGTCGCCGGTCGCGGAATAGGCGAGCGAGTTGACCCACGACTTGTGGGCTGCCAGCGTCTTCTTGAGGTCGCCGGTGGACACGTCCCAGAGCTTGATCGTCCCGTCGATGCTGGCCGTCGCCAGCGTGACTTTATCCGGGCTAAAGGCCACGGACATCACGGCGCCGCGGTGGCCGACGAGACGGTACAGGCGTTTGCCGGCCGCATCCCAGATCGCGGCCGTGTGATCGTAGCTGCCCGAGGCGAGGAACTTCCCATCGGGGTGAAAGGCGACGGCGGCGACAATGTCGGCGTGTCCTTCGCATTTCGCCAATTCGCGGCCGGTTTCCGCGTCGAAGACGCGGGCCGTCGCGTCGGCGACGGCGACGGTTAGGCGCGCGCCGTCGGGACTGAAGGCGACGCCCGCGACCCAGCCGGGCAGCGGCAGCGACAGATGCGGGGCGTGTTCCCGCTTCTCGACCACCGGCATGAGGTGGCCCCACGACAGCAGGTGTGGGTCGGCCGGCATCGGGTCGGCGGGCTTGAGGACGCCGGCCATCACGAGCGTACCGACTTGGAAGTAGATCGCGTCGGCGTCCGACGGGGAGCCGGGGAAGTGGCCGAAGCCGCCGTCGGGGTTCCGACACGCGACGGCCCACGCCGCGGCCTTGGCGACGGCGGCTTGGCACTCCGGAGAGTTCTTCCCTTCGTGCCGCAAGGTGAAGACGGCGTCGAACGTGGCGTGCCGGTCGCGGCCGGGCAAGTTCAGCAGCCAACTTCCGTTGGGCTTCTGGTCGCGCAGGATGCGGGCGACCATCTCTTTCGAGCGCGGCGTGTCTTCCCCCACGAGTCGGTAGTAGTGCGAGGCGTGGAAGGTGGCGGCGACGTGGTCGTTCGAGTAGCCGGTCTTGTCCTGCACCATCAGGGCGCGGATGCCGCGGTCCGCCTTCTCGGGGATCGGCTTGCCGACGCACCGGTACGCCAGCGGGAAGAAGCTCGTCGAGTACGCCGGCAACTGCTTGTAGTCTTCCTTCAGGATCGCCTCGAAGACCGGCAGCGGGTCGTATTTTGGCTTGCGGCCCAGCGCGTGCAGCGCCACCAGGCCCTGCGTCGTGTTGTAGGTGCGGCCCTCGGGCGAGTCCGGGGCCACGGTCCCGGCGACGTTGAAGAAGTCACCGTCCGGCTTCTGCCGGGCCAGCAGGAACTCGGCCGTCTTCGCCTCGTCAGGCAGCTTCCACCCGAACGTCTTGTGAATCGTGACGGCATACGTCACCGCCGCCAAGTCGCTGTACGCCGCGTCCGACATGCCGCGATACTTGGGATCGACCCCCGGCTGAAACGACCCGTCCGGCCGGGCCGTCTTGCGGTAGAAGTCTTGCAGGCCGCGGAGAATCTCGCCGGGCGTGGGGGCCGGCTTGTCGGCCCATGTGGGGCCGGCGAGCAGGCCGGCGGCGACGACGGCCACGGCGAAGCGGGGGAGAGGTCGGGTCATCGGGGTTTCCTTGATGGGTGTCGGCTGGTCGCCCGCGCGGGGTCGTG
>JAYUGD010000891.1:0-3738 GCA_043767785.1 Zavarzinella sp.
GTCGCTGGACCCCATCGCCACCGCGCGCGTTGAGGACCTCATCCACGCGCTGAGCGAGCGCTACACCATCGTCATCGTGACGCACAACATGCAGCAGGCCGCCCGCGTGTCGGACTTCACGGCGTTCTTCTACGAGGGCCGGCTGGTGGAGACGGAACTGACTCGTCAGATATTCACCAAGCCTGCGAAGAAGCAGACCGAAGACTACATTACCGGCCGGTTCGGCTGACCGCCCGCGGGAGACGCGACACATGTCCAGGCACCTCGAACGCGACTTGGAACACCTGCAGAAGAAGATCGTCAACTTCGCCGGGCTGGTGGAGGAGTCGATCTACAAGGCCGTGCAGGCCCTCCAAGAGCACGATAACCCGCTGGCCGAGGAGATCATCGAGGGGGACGAGCGGATCGACGCCTTCGAGAACGAAGTCACCGAGGAGTGCCTGAAGCTCCTCGCCCTGCACCAGCCCGTGGCCACGGACCTGCGGCGGATCGCCACGACGCTCATGATTACGACGGATCTCGAGCGCATGGGGGACTTGGCCCGGCACATCGCCGAGGGCTCCCTTTCCCTCTCCTCGCCCCGCGTCCCAATCCCGAGCAAACTGGCGAAGATGACCGACGTGACGACCACGCTGGTCCGCCAGAGCTTGGACGCCTTCGTGAACTTGGACAGCAAGCTGGCCCGCCGCGTCGTGCGCATGGACGACGAGGTGGACCGCTACAACGACGAGATCATCGCGGAGTTGATCGGCTACATGAAGCTGAACCCGGCCAACATCGAGTCCGGCGTGACGTTGTTCACGGCCACCCGGCACTTGGAGCGCATCGCCGACCACGCCACGAACATCGCCGAGGACGTGATTTACCTAGTCGAAGGCGACATCGTGAAACACCGCCCGGACGCGATTGGCGACGAGTGAGGAAAGCGGGCCGGTTTTGTTAGCCGCGACGCGGAGGCTTTGCGGAGCGGAGCGAGACGTTGGCGAGCCGAGGGCCGTAAGGCCCCGGGTGATGCGCTCAAGTCCCCACCCGGCGGCTTACGCCGCTCGGCTCGCTAAAAACGCGAACCTCTCCGCAAAGCCTCCGCGTCGCGGCTTACAAGAACCCGACGCCAACACTGTTTTCTGTGATAACCCGAAGGGTATCCATGCCGCAGACGCGAATGCTGATTATCGAGGACGAGCGGGGGTTGGTCCAAACCCTGACGTGGTTCTTCAACAAGGAAGGGTTCGAAGTCACGGCCGTCAGCGACGGGGCCGAGGGGCTGCGCAAGGCCCAGTCCGCCCTGCCGGACGTGGTCCTGCTCGACCTGATGCTGCCCGGCATGACCGGGCTGGAAATCTGCCGCGCCTTGCGGGCCGGGGAGAAGACGAAGAACATCCCCGTCATCATGATTACGGCCAAGTCGGAGGAGACCGACCAAGTGGTCGGCTTCTCGATGGGGGCCGACGACTATGTCACCAAGCCGTTCAGCAACAAGGTGCTGCTCCAGCGCGTGAAGGCCGTGCTGCGGCGCTCCGACGCCTCCGCGGAGGCGGCCGACACCGCCGAACACTTGGGTGTGAAGGTGGACCGCATCCGGCATCAAGTGACGGTCAACGAGCAGCGGCTCGACCTCACGCCGACCGAATTCCGGCTGTTGGAGTGCCTCATCCGCCAGCCCGGCCGGGCGTTCACCCGGCACCAGCTCATGGACTCGGCCATCAGCGAAGGGAGCATCGTTCTCGAGCGGACGATTGACGTCCACATCAAGACGCTGCGAAAGAAACTGGGAGACGCCCAAGAAGAATTCGCGGACATGATCGAGACCGTCCGCGGCGTCGGCTACCGCTTCCGCGAGACGCTGGAAGCGGCCTAAGTCACGGGGCCGTTTCCACGATGCCGACCGGCCCGACGTTGTCGATGCGCTTGCCGTGGCCGCTCTCGCACCCGGGGCCGGGGGGCAACTCGTAGGTGCGGCCCGTGACCGGGTTGGTTTCCTTCAGGGCCAGTTGGTAGAGCTTTTCGCCGGTCGGCGTCGGGTACTCCCCGGTCACGCAGGCCCGGCACAGCCGGTCTTCGTCCATGCCGATGGACCGGGACAGCGCCTCCTGCGGCAGGTACATCAGGGTGTCGGCCCCGAGTTCGCGGGCCATGCGGTCCTGCTCCTCGTCCGTCGGCCGGCGGCCGGCCATGAACTTCGGGGCGAACAGTTCCTTCACCGTGGACATGTCGATGCCGTAGAAGCACGGGGCGACGATCGGCGGGCAGGCCACGCGGACGTGGATTTCCTTGGCGCCGCCCCGCTCCCGGACGTGCGAGAGCAGTGCCTGCATGGTCGTGCTGCGGACAATCGAGTCTTCCACCAGCAGCACGCGCTTGCCCTGCAATACTTCACGCAGTGGGGTGTACTTCAGGCGCACGCGGTCGCCGCGGTTGGCGCCTTCGATGAACGTCCGGCCGACGGCCCGGTTGCGGATCAGCCCCTCGACGGACGGGATGCCGAGGGCGTGGGCCATGGCGTCAGCGGCGGCCTTCGCCGTGTCGGGCACCGGGACGACGATGGTGTCCTTGTCGATGATGACGCGGTTTTTCTCGTACTCCTGGTGGGCGAGCGCCCGGCCCAAGTTCGACCGGGACAGGTACACGCTGCGGTCGTCGAGGTTGCTGGCGACGTTGGCGAAGT
The DNA here is from genome assembly GCA_043767785.1 of Zavarzinella sp. Classification (GTDB taxonomy): domain Bacteria; phylum Planctomycetota; class Planctomycetia; order Gemmatales; family Gemmataceae; genus Zavarzinella. The sequence continues at coordinate 2,666 of JAYUGD010000891.1, forward strand.
ACACCCACTCGAAGAAGCAGTGCGCCGGCTTCTGCTTGGGGGCGTACCGCACCCGGCGGAACACGCCGTCGCGGATGACGATCATCTCGCCGGGTTCCAAAAACTCGATGTTCTTGAAGCCGACGTTGGAGAGGGGGACGCTCTCGCTGGCCGCCCCGAACAGGCCGCCGTCGCGGGCGAAGCACAGCGGGCGGATCCCCTTGGGATCGCGCAGGATCACCATGTCCCCCATCGCGTTCTGGTACACGATGTTGTACGCGCCGTCGAACTTCTGGCTGAGGTGCCGGAACACCTCCACCAAGTCGGGGCGGTCGTCGCCCCGGTGTTCGTGGGCGATGAAGTGCATGATGACTTCGGTGTCGTTGTCCCGCGTCAGGTGGTAGTCGGCCAGGGACATCAACTCGGCCCGCAGGTCGCGGAAGTTGGCCAGTTGGCCGTTGAACGCGAACGCGAACCACTTCCACTTGCGCCCGTGCCGGAACTCGAAGGGCTGGGCGTAAGACCGCGTGTTGTCCCCGCACGTCGCGTAGCGGACGTGGCCGATGCACGAACTGCCGGCGTGGTCCTTCATCACCTTGTCGTACTTGTCCTGCCGGTTGAGGCGGAAGGCCTCGATGACGGTGCCGATTTCCTTGTACGTCTCGAGGATGATCTCGCGGTTGGGGTCATGGGAGGTGAAGCCGGCCGCCAATTGCCCCCGGTTCTGGAGGTCAAGGAGCATCCGGGGCATCAACTGGGTGACGTTTTCGATTTTGCCGCCGGGCACCAACTTGGAGACGGGCTGGTCCGGGAAGTGGTACAGGGCCGCGACTCCGCACTCGTGTTGAAGCTCTTCCATCATTTCCGGGAGAACTCCGAAAGGGATTACGGCCGGCCCACGCCCCCGAGCGGGCCTTGTTACTATACGGCGGACGGCCCCAGATGCACAAGCAATCGGCGGCCGCCTACCAACCTCATACCCGTGGTTGATTGTCACGTCCGGCTCGTGCCTTACAAACCCCCTCACCCCCGGCCCCTCGCCCGCAAAGCCGGGAGCGCCGGGAGCCGGGAGCGCCGACGTCCTCGTCGGCTCG
>JAYUGD010000892.1:0-3722 GCA_043767785.1 Zavarzinella sp.
CGTCCGTGTTCGATCCGTGGCTAAAAAATGTTTTTTTGAAGTCCATCACATCTGGTCCCGGATCACCCGCGCGCTCAGGTCGCTGCCGAAGCGGTCCACCACCGTCTGCCGGCCGTTCTCACTGCACGTTTTCGCCAGCGCCGGGTCGTCCAGGTAGCGGGCGATGGCGGCGGCCAGCGCTTGGGGATTCCCCGGCGGGACGAGCAAGCCGTTGTGGCCGTCGGCGATGATTTCCGGCACGCCGCCGGCCCGCGTGGCGGCGACGGGGACGCTCATCGCCATCGCCTCCAGGATCACGACGCCGAGCGGCTCTTCGTGGCTGGCCAAGGCGAACAGGTGGGACTTTTCCAGATGGTCTTTGACGGCGTCCGCGGACATCGCCCCCGGCATTTCCACGCGGTCGTTTAACTTCAACTCGCTCCGCAGCTCTTCCAAATTGCGGCGGAATTGGCCGGTGCCGGAGTCGAAGTCTTCCCCGGCGATCAAGAGTTTCACGTCGCGGCCGGCGTCCCGCAGGTGGCCGATGGCCCGGATCAGCACGTCGAACCCTTTGCACGGGTTGAGCCGGGCGCACGAGAAGATGCGGCACGGCCCGGCGGCCGGCGTCCACGGGATGTAGGGCGTCTCTCGCTTGTACTTGGTGTGATCGACCCCGAGCGGGGCGAGGAACACGCCCGGCGGCAAGTCGCCGGCCAGCGAGGCCGTCACTTCTTCCCGCATCTGCTTCGTGAGCAGGATGCAGAACTTCGCGTGCCGCCACTTGAGCCGCTGGTCCGGCCCGTGGACCGGCAGCGGGTTCAGCATCGTCATCGAGTACGTCGGCCCGCCGAGCCGCTTGGCGAACATGGTCAGAATCGCCGAGTCCGCGCACGACTGCACATGGACGTGTGTGACGCCCGCCTTCTTCGCCAGTCGGCACAACTGAGCCGCGCACAGCAGCAGGCCCAACGCCCGGACCTTTCGCCGTACCGTGCCAGACAGTTGAAGCCAACTCCGCAGCGCCCGCAACAGCCCGATCGGATGCAACAGCAGGAACACCATCGCCGCGAACGCCGGCGGCGGGAACAGATAAGTGGTGATGCGCCGGCCTTCCTCCGCGAAGGCGTGCGGGCAGGCGTCGGCCGGGGGCCGGCGCGTGGAGAACATCACCGGGTCCGCGCCCATCGCCCGCAGTTGCTCGATCTCCCGCCAGAACAGGATGTGCGTCTGCCGCGGGAATTCGGGGATCAGGTAGCCGAGTCGGCCCATGCGTGCGGTTGCTCTTGGGGGGGCGTCAGTCAGGGATTGTCGGACACGGGGGCGCGGTGACAAGGTGAAAAAGGGGAAAGCCCGCGGACGGCCGGCCGCGGGCGTTGTTGGAGTCCCGCCTTCAGGCGGTCTTGGAACTTCTCGAGAAAAGGCCCGAGAGGACCGGAGTCTTCGACGGTCCGACCCCGCGGGCAAAACGTCGTCACCCGGAAGGCGAACCCTCGAAGACTCGGTTCGCCGGCCGCCCTTGGGAGATGGGTTCAAGACCGCCTGAAGGCGGGACTCCAACATGACCGCCTTGCGGCGGTATTCGTCCGTTCGTCACCCGCCCCCCGCTTGCCCGCCCGCCCCGCCGTGGGGCGGCAGTTCGCGGGCCGGCGGCTCGCCCATCGGGCCGACGCGGTAGTTCAGGCGTTGCAATGTGGCGAACACCGTGCGGATTTGGTCGCGGTCCTTGGCCGCTTCTTCCGGGGGCAGCGACTCGGCGGGGCGCAGGGTCGGGCGGCGCGGGGGGCTGTTGCTCTTCGGGCCGTGGCTCGTGCCGGCCAGCAGGCGCTCGGCCATCCAGCGGTTGTGCTCCGCGTGGCCGAGGATTTCCAACGTCAGGCCGTCCACGCTTGGCAGGTCGAGGCCGGCCGGGTCGGGGGCGCCGTCCCGCGTCGGGGGGATGAGGCGGTAGCCCAGGCACGCCAGCTTGATCTCGACGTGGACGGCCGCCATGCGGTTCGAGTGGCGGTCCGTCTCCGACAACTGCCGCCACGCCGTGCCGGCCGCCTGCCGGCCGGCGGGCGTGTCCGTGGGGATGTTGGAAAAGCCGGCGTTGATCTCCAGGCCGACGCGGTCTTCGAGCGGGTCTTCCAAGGCGTCCAGGCGCACCTCGTCGGCGCACGAGCCGAACGGGACGATCGGCCGGACTTTTTCGCCGCCGCTGGTCACTTCGTATTGGAGCAGCACTTGCTTGAGCGGCTCTTGCCGGGGGAGCCACGCGAACAGGCGGATGCGGGCCGGCCCGGTCAGGGCGCCCTCGACGCGCAGGCTGCGCTCGGCCGTCATCGCGGCCGCGTAGTTTTCCTTGTCCGTCTCGTGGCAGAAGATCACCGCCGGCCGCACGCCCGGCCCGGCGGCCAGGCGCGTCATCAGGGCGACGAAGCCGCGGTCGGCCATCGACGCGGGGCACGGGGCGAAGACGGCGTTGCAGGCGTACTCGACGGCCTCGGCGGCGGCCGCGTGGTAGACGGCCCGCGGCCGGCCCGCGCGGCCGGCCCAGTCGTCGGCGGCCGCGTCGAACTGGACGGCGTCCCACGTCGCGGCCACCGTCTCCGGGGAGAACTGCCCCCAGCGCGAGAGGAAGGCGGCGGCAGCCGTCGCCGGGTTGTCCGCGAGGATCAGGACGCGGGCGCGCTTCCGGTTCTCGAAATGAGCCAACTCCGCGAGGTACGTCGCCATCGTCTGCCCGGACGACCCGAAGCCGACGATCACGTACAGCGCGACCTCGTCCGTGCCGCGCGGCCGGATCGCCGTCAGGTGGTCCACGATCAGGCGGCGGGCGGAGTTGCGGATGACGTTGAACGTCCGCAGGCCCGGCCCGCCGGCGGTGTTCGCCAAACTGTCGCCGAGAACGTCCCCCAGGCCGGGGTCGAGCAGGTGGACGTAGCACCGGAAGGCGTCCGCCGCGGCCGGCGTCTCGCGCGCGGTGTAGGCGTCGATGACGGCCTCGATGTTCTCGTCGTCGCTGCCGGTGACGACGTACAGGGCCGCGGCCCGGCCGAGGAGGGCGCGCTCGACCACTTCCTTCTGCGTCGTGTCGCCGACCAGCACGACGGCCCCGGCCCGGCGGGCCTCGTCGATGCGCTCGTTGGCCGGGTCGCGCTCAATGACGAGCACGCGCCGCCCCTCCCGGTGCAACTGCTTGACGATGGGCCAGCCGATGCGCCCCAGCCCGCAGACGACGTGGTGCCGGCCCCAGCACCGCCACTTCATCAGCCGGAAGTTTTGCAGCGAGTCGCCCAGCAGTTGCCGGACGGCCTGGAAGCCGAGGAACAGGAAGAACAGCACCGCGAACACGCGGCCGACGAGGATAAAGCCGTTCGACCCGGTCTTCGGCTCCATGTTCAGGAGCATGACTTGGGCCGTCTGGTAGACGACGGTGCTGACCCGCTCGGCGACGGTGATGTCCTGCCCGGCCGGGTCGGACTCGCCCTTGCGGACGTCGAGCCACACGCCGACGCCGACGGTCCCGGCGGTCGCCACCGCCAACACGAGCGCGACCAAGGTCGCGTTGGTCCGCGCCCACCGCCGCGCCTGCGAAAGCCAACCGCCGAGGGGGAATTTCATTGGGGGGAGACCTCCGCCAAAGACTCACGGGGCACAGTCGTCGTCGCTTTTCGCGGGGCGAAAGGCGAGGATACTTCACCGCTAGAGCGGAGTTCGGAATGGCGTAGCGACCGCGAACGGGCGCCGGCGTTTTACCTCAC
>JAYUGD010000893.1:0-3720 GCA_043767785.1 Zavarzinella sp.
ATCCCAAGATGCGGCCGTACATTTACGGCAAGCGAAACCTCATCCACATCATCGACCTGCGGGAAACCGTCCGCGGTCTGCTCCGGGGCCACCGATACCTGTCGAGCGTCGTCGCCAAGGGCGGGCTGGTGCTGTTCGTCGGCACGAAGCGCCAAGCCAAGGAAATCGTCGAGAAGGAAGCCCGCCGCTGCGGGATGCCGTACGTCTCCGAGCGGTGGCTGGGGGGAACCCTCACCAACTACCGGACGATCCGCAACCGCCTCAAGCGGCTGGAAGAACTGGAAACGATGTGGCTCGCGGCCGGGGAGAACCCCAACCGCGTGGACATGAGCGCGTACATGACCTCCATGATGACCGAGTCGGGCAAGCTGGACATCCACAAGGCCCCCGAGAGCGCGCTGGTCCGCACCTACTCGAAGAAGATGGTGGCCACGCTCTCCCGCGAACTCACGAAGATTCGCCGGAACTTGCAGGGCATCCGCGACATGAAGCGCCTGCCGGACGCCTTGGTCGTCATCGACCCGAAGAAGGAACACATCGCCGTCAAGGAAGCGCAGCGCATGGGCGTGGCGACCATCGCCCTGATCGACACCGATAGCGACCCGGACACCATCGACCTGCCGGTCCCCGGCAACGACGACAGCATCCGGTCCATTGAGTTGATCGTGGCCAAGGCGGCCGACGCCGTGCTGGAAGGCCGGGCCTCGCTGTCCACCGAAGACCGTGAGCGGGCGAAGCCGCGCGGGCCGCAGCCGGCCCCCGCCCCGGCGGCCTCCCCGGTCTGAACCCTGTCGCGAGAACGTCCGTCCAATGAGGACTGGGCCACCCCGATGGCTGCGGGCGGCCCCGTTCATGCCAATTTTGGAGAACACATGGCTACGCCGATTTCCGCCGTCTTGGTCCAAGAACTCCGCAAGCGGACCGACCTGCCGTTGATGGAGTGCAAGACGGCCCTGCAGAACACCGACGGCGACATCGATGCGGCGATCGACTGGCTGCGCAAGAACGGGGCGAAAGTCTCCGGCAAGCGCGCGGGCAACGAGACCGGCGAGGGCCGGGTGTGCGTGTATGTCGATACGGCCACGAACACGGCCGCCATCGTCGAACTCCGGTGCGAGTCCGCCCCGGTCGCCAAAAGTGAGCACTTCATCGCCTTGGGGAACGACATCGCCAAGTCGGTCGTGAAGAACAACCCGGTCACGGCGGACGCCCTGATGGCCACGGACGTGGAAAAGGGCAAGTCCGTGACGGAGCGCTTTACGGACGTGATCTCGCTGCTGCGGGAGAACATGAAAGTGTACCGCTTTGAGCGGTTGACCGAAGGCCAGTTCGGCACGTACATCCACCACGACGGGTCGCTCGGCGTGCTGGTGCAGGTGACGGGCGGGGCCGCCGACCCGGCGCTGTTGAAGGACGTGTGCATGCACGTCGCCGCCGTCAGCCCGACACCGATCTCGGTGAGCCGGGACGGCGTGCCGGCCGCCGTGATCGCCAAGGAGAAGGAAATCGCCACCGCGAAGGCGATGGCCACCGGCAAGCCGCAGCAGATCGCCGAGAAGATCGCCGAGGGCCAGCTCAACGCCTGGCTCAAGGAAAACGTCCTGATCGAACAGCCGTTCGTGAAGGACCCGGGCAAGACGGTCGGCCAACTCGTGAAGGCGGCTGGCCTCGAATTGAAAAAATTCGTCCGCTACAAAGTGGGCGAGGCGTCCTAACTACCACCGAACCCGTGAGTTGACCCGAGAGCACCATGCCACATACGACCAGCGCGAAGAAGTCCCTCCGCCAAGACGCGAAGCGCAAAGAGCGGAACAAGGCTGTGAAGAAGACCCTCAAGACGACGCTGAAGAAGTTCGCGGCCGTCCTGCCGGTCGGCTCCTCGGCCGAGAAGCAAGCCGAGTACAACGCCGCCGCCAAGCAATTGGACAAGGCCGCCGCGAAGGGCGTGATCCACCGGAACACCGCCGCCCGCAAGAAGTCTCAACTGGCCAAGAAGCTGGCCCCGAAGAAGTAACCAAAAAAAAGACCCCCGGCCTTGCGGCCGGGGGTCTTTTTTTGCTCGCCTCAGTCAGTTCAGGCCGAACTCACTTCTGCTCCGTCGCGCCCACCTGCATGATCGGCGTCGTCTTCGTCGCCCCGCGGAAGTTGGTCAAGTCGTGCCGGCGAATCTGAATCACGCCGCTTTCCGAATTGCCCATCGTGTAGACGCCGAACTTGCCGGTGTTCACCTCGCACACATAAAGGGCCGCCTGCCCGAGGGCAATCTGCCCCGTGGTCATCATGAAGTGAACGTCCGTCTTCGGGGCGATGCCGAACTCGGCCACCAAGTCCACCTCGGCCCACCCCCCCATCTTGCCGGTCGTCTTGTCGATGACGGAGGCCATCAACTTGCCGCCGCGGTAGTCGAGCATCCACACGCCGTCCGTCTGGGCCTTCCCGGCCACGGTCACGGCGCCGGTAGCCATGATGTAGTCTTGGAAGCGGTCCCCGCTCGACGCGAGGGCCGGCTTTTCGCCGGTCGTGAACAGAATCGCCCCAAAGAGGCCACAGCAGACCCCGGCGATCCCGGCCCAAATATTTCGTTTGTGTCGCATGAAAAGGACCTCCCTGTCCTTGAGCGTCATCCGTGACAGCGGGCGAAATAGCCGAGGCGGCTCGTCGCGTCTAGGCCACTTTAGAAGCGGCTCGATCAGCCACCGAACGAAAAAACCCCGCGGCTGAGCCGCGGGGTTTCGCATTCATCGTCAATCATTCCGTCTTACTTCTTCGCCTCGACCAACCGCGGGGCGGGGGCCTTTTCCGGCGGGTGGTCCTTCCACCACTTTTCGTCGGTCAGGGCCTTCTCGTATTTCGATTTCGCGTCGGCGAGCAGTTTGTCCGCGGCCGCCTTGGCCGCCTCGGCCCGCCGGAGGGCGGCGCGCGTTTGGACCACTTCCTCCTCGGCGGTGAACGCGACCTTGGAAGCGAGCAAATCGGGCAGCAGTTGCAGGATCACCTCGGACGGGATGGCGTAGGTCTCCGTGCGGCCGGCGCGGGCGATGTTCAGGCCGATTACGCGGCCGTCGAGGTCCACCAGCGGCCCGCCGCATTCGTTCGGTTTCAGGACAATGTCGTGCTGGAGGAACGTCGGGAAGCCGGACCGCCGGTTGCTCAGCGCGCTGCCCATCTTGTTCTGCATGTCGCCGCGGGCGTCTCCCTTCGGGAACATGGCCGCCGGCCGCTTGCCCAAAGTGGCCGTGAACTCCATCTTCTTCCCCTCCCGCTCCAACTTCACCTTGATTGACTCGCCCGCCTTGTAGCCGAGCAGGGTGTTGATCAGTGTCTCTGAGTTGACGATCTCGTGGCTGTCGATGGAGAGGATCACGTCTTTGGTCAGAATACCCGCCTTGGCGGCGGCGCTGTCCGGCGTCACGATGGCGATGGTGGCGCTGGCGCTGTCCGGGTCGAGTTGGACGCCGAGGAAGCCGCTGTTTTCGGTCGGCACGCGGGCCGGGCCGTACGGCGGCGGCACGGTGCGGGCGGCGACGCCGACCACGCCGACGCCGACCGGGTCGCCCGCGGGGCCGGCGGCGGCGATCCAATTGCCGACCGGGGCGTTCTTGCTGGGGGACCAGTCCACGGTCGGGAGGTTGGCGGCTTCCACCTTCAGCATGGCAATGTCGTACACGCTGTTGGAGGAGGTGATTTTCGCCATCAGCTCCTTGCCGTCGCGAGTCTTCA
>JAYUGD010000894.1:0-1193 GCA_043767785.1 Zavarzinella sp.
GGTCCGGGTCGCCGGCCGCCCACGGCAACAGGGCGCGCCGCACGTGCTTGGCGTTGGCGTACCGCTTGGCCGGGGACTTCTCCATGAGCCGTTCGACGATGCGGGCGAAGTCCGCGGAGACGGTCGGGTTGTGGTCCGTGATCGGGGCCGGGTACTCGGTGCGGTGCCGTTTCATCTTCTCGATGGACGTGCCGCCGGGGAACGGCGGCAGCCCGGTGAGCGCCAGGTACATCGAACACCCGAGGGCGTACTGGTCGGCCCGCGCGTCCACGGCCGACGGGTCGTCCACCTGTTCCGGGGCGATGTAGTCCATCGTCCCGACGACGTAGCCCTGCCCGCCGACGATGCTCTTGTCGGTGTCGCCGGGGTCTTCGTCCATGGCGAGCGCCAGCCCCATGTCCAAGATTTTGGCGTGGCCGTTGGGCGTCACCATCATGTTGCCGGGCTTCAAGTCGCGGTGAATCAGCCCTTGGTCGTGGGCGTGGCCGAGGCCGTCGGCGACCTCCGCGAAGTAGCGGGCGGCCCGGGCCACGCCGAGCGGGCCGCGGGCCGTGATCTGCTGCCGCAGGCTTTGGCCGCGGATGTACTCCATCGCGATGAAGTGGACGCCGTCCAACTCGCCGACGTTGAAGGTCTTGGTGACGTGCGGGTGGTCCACGCGGCGGGCCAAGTCCATCTCCCGCAGGAACCGGGCCAGCGTGCGGTCTTCCTGCTTGGCCCGCTTGGCCGGCAACACCTTGAGGGCCACCAACGCCGGGCCGCCGTCCCGTTCCCCCTCGGGCCGGGGATCACGCGCCAAGTAGACCGCCCCCATCCCGCCTTTGCCGAGCGGGGAAAGGATGTGGTACGGCCCCAACACCAATCCTTGCCAAGTTCCGCGGGTAAGTTTGACGACTTGGAAGTGCGTGAGCAGTTCTTGGCTGACGAACCACTCCCCCATCTCGGCGGCCGTCACCCGACTGGCGGCGGGCATTTCCGCGAGGGCCGCGTCGATCCGGCCGCGCGCGATCAGTCGGCTGCGGCGCAGTGCCTGAAGGAAGACTTCGACGTCGGCGTTCGACGGCAGCGGGGGAGGCGGCACGCCGGAAGGATACGGGGAAAGAGGACGGGGTGCAACCGGGGCGGGCGACCCCGGTTAGCCGCTCGGACATCATTATACCGCCCGCGGCCACGATTGATCTTTATCGGTCGCC
>JAYUGD010000895.1:0-10224 GCA_043767785.1 Zavarzinella sp.
CTCTTTTTGATTGCCGGGCGTCGGCGGCAGGCGCAGGCCGGCCGCCCCGGCGTAGGTGACGATGCTGACGCGGTCCCGGTCCGTCAGTTGTTCCACGAGCAACTTCATCGACTCGATGACCAGCGGCAGGCGGTTCGGCGAGTTCATGGACCCGGACGTGTCGATCAGAAAGACGAGGTTGCGGGCCGGCAGCTTGTCCTTCTCGATGACCTTGGACTTCAAGCCGATCTTCAGCAGATTGTGCTTCTCATTCCACGGGCAGGCGGCCATTTCAAGTTTGAAGGCGACGGGCTTGCCGTCGGCCGGGGCGGCGTAGTCGTAGGGGAAGTAGTTCAGGAAGTCGGCAATGCGGACCATGTCCTTGGGCGGCAGCGCGCCTTCGTTGAGCCGCGACCGGCAGTTGGAGTACGCGGCCGTGTCCACGGCCGCCGACAGCGTCGCCAACGGGTCGGCCTTCACCGTCTTGTACGCGTTGTCTTCGAGATGTTGGTAGCTCTCGGCCGATGCGTCGGGGCCGTCATATTCACCGTCTACGTGATGCGGCGCTCGGACTGCGGGACGCGGGACGGGTGCCGCCTGGGGGTCGCCTTTGGCGTCATCCGCCAAGACTTTGATGGACCGATTGGTCTGCGGTTTCCCGCCAGCACGGCCGCCGCCTGCTTTCAGCAGCCTTTCGTGACTCCCTTCAGAGCGTCCTTGAAATTTCGAAGTAAACGGCTGCTTGGCGCCCGGTTCCAGTTTAGATGCGGGCAAGAGTATTGTGTCGACTTTCTCGACCGAGGTGGATGCTTCCAGATCGGCTGTGAACGCAATGTCTTCATTCGGGACCGCTTCCGCGACGACTTTCGGCTGTTCCGGTTGGACGACCGGAGGAGGATCCGTCTTCCCGCATCCGGCCAAGCCGATTAAGGCTGTGGCGAACAGGCCGGTGACCGCCGCCCAAGAGTGGCGGGCAAAACGCAGTTGAACCATTGGGATTCTCCCTGGGAGACGGGGAACGGACAGGAACCGAGTGACATGAGACTGCCTGTTTGACGAGCGGCCGGGCGAAAAGTTTTCGGAACGGGTGATTTTTCCCGTCCGGCCCCCTTCTATAACATCGGGCGACGCACTCACGGAGCGAGCAATGAAAGTCGCCGTCATCGGCACGGGCTACGTCGGGTTGGTCACGTCCACCTGCCTCGCGGACAGCGGCAACGACGTGGTCGGCGTGGACAAGGATGCCCGCAAGATCGAGACGCTCCTCGCCGGCAACCTGCCCATTTACGAACCCGGCCTGTTGGAACTCGTCCAGAAGAACACCAAGGTCGGCCGCCTCAAGTTCACCACGGACTTCGGCACGGCCGTCAAGGAAGCCCGGCTGATCTTCATCGCCGTCGGCACCCCGCAGGGCAAGACCGGCGACGCCGACCTCAGCAGCATCTGGGCCGTCGGCGACGAAATCGCCAAGCACCTGAAAGACCTGCCGGCCGGGCCGCGCGGCTCCCGCATCGTCATCCTGAAAAGCACCGTGCCCGTGGGGACGAACCGCAAACTGTCCGACCTCCTCAAAGGCGCCGGGTGCGGGCACATCGACGTGGCCAACAATCCGGAGTTCCTGAAAGAAGGCGCGGCCCTCGACGACTTCACCAAGCCGGACCGGGTCGTCGTGGGCGTGCGGCACAAAGAAGTCGGCGAAGTGATTCGGGAACTGTACGCCCCGTTCCTGCGCACCGAACACCCGTTCTTGGTGATGACACCCGAGAGCGCCGAGATGACCAAATACGCCGCCAACGCCATGCTGGCGACGAAGATTTCGTTCATCAACGAGATGGCCTGCCTGAGTGAAAAGATGGGGGCCGACATCAACGACGTGCGCCGCGGCATCGGCCACGACGCCCGCATCGGCTTCCAGTTCCTGTTCCCCGGCCCCGGCTACGGCGGCAGTTGCTTCCCGAAGGACGTGCAGGCCATCCTCGGCATGGGCCGGGCCTTGGGCGTGCCGATGCTGCTGTCGGCGGCCGTGGACGAGGTGAACCAGAACCAGAAACAAGTGCTGTTCGGCAAAGTCAGCAAACGCTTCGGCCCCGAGTTGAAGGGCAAGACTGTCGCCGTGTGGGGCCTGGCCTTCAAGCCGCGGACGGACGATATTCGCGAGTCCCCCGCCCTAACGCTGATCGACTCCCTGTTGGCCGCCAAGGCCAAGGTGTGCGTCCACGACCCGGAAGCTCTCGGCAATGTCAAAGCCATGTACGGCGACCAATTGGCTTACGCCGAGGGGCCGTACGACGCAATCAGGAAGGCGGATGCCTTGGTGATCGTCACCGACTGGTCCGAGTACCGCACGCCGGACTTCATCGAGATGAAGCGGGTGATGGCCGCGCCCCTGATTTTCGACGGCCGGAACCTGTACGAACCCCGGGCCATGAAAGCGGCGGGATTCGAGTACCACGGCATCGGCCGCGGCGAGCAGATCGCCTGAATTTCGGCCCTTGCCGCGGCGGCGCGGACTCGCATAATTCCACCTACCTCATGCCGAGGTGGCGGAATTGGCAGACGCGCTAGCTTGAGGGGCTAGTACTCGCAAGGGTGTGCAGGTTCAAGTCCTGTCCTCGGCACTCAAATCAGGGTATCAACGATCGGCGCCCGCCGGAGTTTTTGCTTTTTCGTACCCCTCAACTGCCACGGAATTGGCATTCGATGACACTTCGTCGCGGGGTAACGCCGGACGATCTTTTTCGGCCCCTGCGGGAGTTCTCGCGCAGACCACCGGACGTGTCTCATGATTCGCAAATGCCTGATTTCCACCGCCGTGGTCGCCGTATTCGCGGCCCGTCTCGTCGCCGACGCCAAGGAAGACGCGACCAGCCCCGCGAACCTAACGCCGCTCTTCAACGGCAAAAATCTGGACGGCCTGACGACGTGGCTCAAGGACACCAAGCGGGAAGACCCGCGAAAAGTGTTCCGGGTCACGGACGGGATGTTGCACCTGACCGGAGACGGCTTCGGCTACGTCGCCACCGAGAAGGCGTACCGGGATTACCGGCTGGTCGTCGAGTACAAGTGGGGCAAGAAGACCGACGGCGGGAAGTACGTGCGCAACTCCGGCGTGCTCTTGCACGCGACGGGGCCGGACGGCGGGGCGGGCGGGGCGTGGCCGGCGTGCATCGAGTGCCAGCTCGCGCAGGGGTGTGTCGGCGACTTGATCCTCATTCGCGGCAAGGACGCCAAGGGGGAAGCCATTCCCGTCCAGTTCACGGCCGAGACGGAAGCCGACCCGGCGGGCAAGCGCAACCGCTGGAAGAAGGGGGGAGCCGTGAAGTCGTTCCCCGCCACCCGCGGCCAATTCTGGTGGTCGAAGCACGACTGGGATTTCCAAGAACTGATGGACACCCGCGGCAAGGACGACGTGGAGAGTAAGCTCGACGAATGGACGCGCGTCGAATGCGTCGCGGCCGGCAGCCGTCTGAGCATTTCGGTCAACGGGCACACGGTCAGCGAGTGTTCCGACGTGTCCCCCGCGGCGGGCAAGATCCTCTTGCAGACCGAGGGCTTTGAGATTTTCTTCCGCACGTTTGAAATCCACCCGCTCCCGAAGCCTTAAAACGACCTCTCTCACCACGGAGACTGATGATGACCGGCGACCGCACTCCCAGTACCCGCCGTGACTTCCTCGGGGCGACGGCCGGCGCCGTGGCCGCGCTGGCGCTGCACCAGTCGGCCCACGCCGCCGGCGGCGACTTGCTCAAAGTGGGCCTGATCGGCTGCGGCGGCCGCGGGACCGGGGCCGCCCGGCAGGCACTGATGGCCGACTCGAACGTGAAGCTCTGGGCCATGGGCGACGCCTTCGCGGACCGCTTGGAAGACAGTCTCGCCGTGCTGACGAAGAAGGAAGAGCTGGCCGCGAAAATCGACGTGCCGGCCGACCGGCGGTTCGTCGGCTTCGACGCCTACAAACAGGTGATTGCGGAGTGTGACGTCGTGCTTCTCTGCACGACGCCGCAGTTCCGGCCACTGCACCTCAAGGCCTCCGTCGAGGCCGGCAAACACGTCTTCGCCGAAAAGCCCGTGGCCGTGGACGCCCCCGGCGTGCGGGCCGTCCTCGCGACCTGCGCGGCGGCGAAAAAGAAAGGCCTGTCGGTCGTGTCGGGCTTGTGCCTGCGCGACCACAACGGCTTCCAGGAGACCATCAAGCGGATTCACGACGGGGCCATCGGCGAAGTCGTCACGCTCCAGGCCAACGACTACCGGGGCGGGCGATGGAACAAGCCGCGGCTGCCGGAGTGGTCCGATATGACGTACCAGATGCGCAACTGGTACAACTTCACATGGCTGTCGGGCGACTTCAACGTCGAGCAGCACGTCCACTTCCTGGACCTGTGTTCGTGGGCGATGAAGGGCGAGTACCCCGTCTCGGCCGTGGGCATGGGCGGCCGGCAAGTCCTTACCGGGACCGAATACGGCAACATCTACGACCACTTCTCGATCGTGTACGAATATGCGGGCGGCGCGCAGCTCTTCAGCAATTGCCGGCAGCAGCCAAAGTGCAAGAACGACATGAGCGCCCATGTCAAGGGGACGAAGGGCCGGGCCAAGCTCTCGGAAAGCGCGGGCGGCCAAGCCATCACCGCCCCCGCGGGCAACTGGCAGTATTCCGGCCCGGAGAACGACATTTACCAGACCGAGCACGACCGCCTGTTCGCCAGCATCCGCGGCGGCAAGGCAGTCAACGACGGCGAGTACATGACCAAGAGCACGCTGCTGGCGATCATGGGCCGCATGGCCGCGTACACGGGCCAAGCCGTCACATGGGAGATGGCCCTGAACTCGAAGGAAGACCTGACGCCGCCGGCCTACGACTGGAAGGTCAAACTGCCGGACCCGCTGATCGCCACGCCGGGCGTGACGAAATTCGTTTAAACAAGGCCGTCAACCATGCCCACCGACCCCGCCCTGCGAATCCTCGTCATCGGCGCGCACCCCGACGACGCCGACATCAAGGCGGGCGGGACGGCGGCCAAGTGGCGCGCGCTCGGCCATGAGGTCAAACTGGTGAGCCTGTGCGACGGGGCCGCCGGCCACCAGTCGATGCGGGGGCCGGCGTTGGCCGAGCGGCGGCGGGCCGAGGCGCGGGCGTCCGGGGCCGTGATCGGCGCCAGTTACGACGTGATGGACCAGCCCGACGGCGAATTGCAGCCGACACTGGATGTCCGGCGCACGCTCATCCGCCTGATCCGCACCTTCCGGCCGGACGTGCTCATCACGCACCGGGCGACGGACTACCACCCCGACCACTGCCACACCGGGACGTTGGTGCAAGAGGCGGCGTACATGGTCACGGTCCCCGCCATCTGCCCCGACACGCCGCACCTGATGCGCAGCCCGGTCATCATGTACTTCTCGGACGCCTTCAAGCACCCGTGCCGATTTGAGCCGCACGTGATCGTGGACATCGGGGACGTGTTCGACACGCTGGTCGCGATGCTGCACTGCCACGAGTCGCAGTTCTACGAGTGGCTGCCGTACAACGCCGGCTACCTTGACCAAGTGCCCGCGGCCGACGACGCCCGCCGGCTCTGGCTGGCCGAGCGAATCGCCCGCCGCCTCGCGCCGCTGGCCAACCGTTACCGGGACTTGGTCGTGCAGACGTATGGGCCGGAGCGGGGCGGACAGGTTAAGTACATCGAAGCCTTCCAAGTCTCGGAGTTCGGCGCGCCGCTGGACGCCGCCGCGCGGGCGAGGCTGTTCCCGTTTCTGCCGGCGTCCGAACACGCGGGTTCCGCGAACGTGCGCAAGGAATGGGTGGACATCCCGGAGGACGAGTGACATGGGACCAATGGACCGCCGGACGCTTTTCCAACTCGGCGCCGCCGGCCTGTCCGCCGTCGCCCTGCGCGGCGCGGCCGGCGCGCAAGGCCCGCCGAAGCCGAAGAGCCAGCCCACGCAGTTTCAGATCGCCTGCATGACGCTGCCCTACAGCCAGTACCCGTTGCAGCGGGCACTGACGGGGATCAAGGCGGCCGGCTACAAGTACGTCGCGTGGGGGACCACGCACAAGGAGACCGACGGCGGCAAGGGCGTCCCGGTCATGCCCGCCGACGCGCCGCCCAAGCAGGCGAAGGAGTTGGGTCAACGGTGCCGTGACCTCGGGCTGGACCCGCTCATGATGTTCTCCGACATCTATCCCGAGGCGCCCAAGGGGTTCGAGGCGCTGACGGCCCGTATTCTGCAAGCGGAGGCCGCCGGCATTCCGCAGGTGCTGACCTTCGGGCACACCAAGGGGCCGAACCGCCAAGTCTGGGTCGAGCGCTTCAAGAAACTCGGCCCGGTCGCCCGCGACCACGGCGTGGTGATCGTCGTCAAGCAGCACGGCGAAACCGGCGCGGTCACGGGGGAGATTGTCAAGGAAGTGGCCGACGACGGAGTCATGGTCAACTACGACGCGGGCAACGTGATGGACTACACCGAGGGCAAGGTCAACCCGCTCGACGACTTCAAGACGTGCGCGGCCCAGACCCGCAGTTTGTGCATCAAGGACCACCGCCTGTTCCCGGCGAGCCAGGATTGCGGCCCCGGCTACGGCGAGATCGACCACTACCGGCTCTTGCATCAAGTCGCGTTCGCCGGCCGGAAGATGCCGCTCTGCTGCGAGAACATTTCCGCCCCCAAAATCCGGGCGGCGACCCCCGAGCAGATCGACACGTTGGCCCGCCGGGCGAGGGAATTCCTTGAGGTCGTGATCCAAGGGTTGCACGCTTAACAGGGTCTCGGAAGGCGTGTCGGGCACGCTATTCCGGCGATCGTAACGACGCGATAAAGGCCCGCACCTCCGGACTCGGCTCGTCGCCGCGCCGCAACAACACCCCGGAATGGATCGGCGGAATTTGCCCGCCCAGACTTCTCACGCCGACCTTGCGGCCGCGCGTCACCGACCCGTCGGGCATCAGCGGCACCACCGACACGCCCAGGCCGGCTTCGACCATGCGGACCGCGATCTCCGTCGTCGTCATCTCCATCGCCACCAGCGGGGACAGCCCTTGGGCGTGGAACGCATCCATCACGTGCTGGCGGCCAGTCGAGCCGCGTTCAAAGACGATGAGCGGCGTCTGGGCCAAGTGGGCCAGTTTGAGGCGCGGCGGGCGCAACAGCGGGTGCCGCGGCGGCGTGATCAGGCTCCAGTCGAGCGAGAAGAGGTGCGTGTAGGCGAGTTCGGCGGCCGACTCGTACGGGGCGGCCACGCCGAGATCGACGTCCGGGTCGCGCAGGAGCGCGGCTTCCACTTCCGCTTCCGTCCGCGTGGAAAGACGCACGCGGACGCCCGGGTTAGACGCCTGGAAGCGGCGGACGGCCTTGATGAGCACGTAGAGGATCAGATACTCCGTCGCGGCGACATGGACTTCCCGCGGGCCGGCGGCGCCGAACAGCTCCCCCATTTGCCGCGCGCGGTCAAGAAACGCCCGGGCGTGCGGCAAGAACGCCTCGCCGTGCGGCGTGAGCGGCGACCGCAGCCGCCGGCCGCGGCTCTTGTGGTACAACTCGACCCCGAGCCGCTTCTCCAGCGCGAGCAGCCGATTCCGCAACCCCTGCTCGGTGACGTGCGACTCCCGCGCCGCTTCGCGCAGGCTCCCGCGCCGGGCCAGTTCGACGAAGGCCGCGACTTGCTCGGTCGAAACGGACGGGACAGACGGGGACACGGCCGACTCTCGGGGAAAAACCTAGCTGAGTCATTAAACAACATTCCCCTTGATGAAATCAACAACAAACAATTTTTCCACTGTTAGCGAGCGGGTATACCATTGGACAGCATTGGGAGTGCGTTCCGATGCGTCACTTTTGGGAGGACTGACGATGATTCCTTTTTTCGGCGGCCGAATCGCGACCGCGCTGACATGCGTCTTGGCCGTGCTGGCCGCGGGGGGCAACCGCGCTTCCGCCAAAGACCCGGAGAAGTTCGTGGCCCACGAGTGGGGCACCTTCAGCACGTTCTCCGGGTCCGACGGTAAAAACCTGAAGTTCCACCCGAACGACCGCGACTTGCCCAACTTCGTCCACGACAATCACCGCAACATCAAAGGGGGCGTGGCCGACGTGCTCGTTAGCTTGGAGACGCCGGTCATGTACTTCTACAGTGACCGCGATCTCACGGTCTCCGTGCAGGTCGATTTCCCCAAGGGCACGATGACGGACTGGTATCCGCAGGCGAGTCGGCCGCCCACGCATAAGCTGCGCTGG
Organism: Zavarzinella sp.; assembly: GCA_043767785.1. GTDB lineage: Bacteria > Planctomycetota > Planctomycetia > Gemmatales > Gemmataceae > Zavarzinella. The sequence continues at coordinate 8,212 of JAYUGD010000895.1, forward strand.
GACAACATTAAAGTGCTGGCGAAGGACCGCCCCAAGCTGATCGGCGACGGCGACAAGGGCCGCTACTACGCGGCCCGCGAGACGGACGCCCTGCCCCTCGAAATCACCGAGAACGGCCAGCGCGAGGCGGAGAAGTTTCTCTTCTACCGCGGTGTCGGCGACCTCGCCATGCCGTTCACGGTCCGCGCCCGCGGGAACGGGGCCTTCGACGTGAAGAACACCGGCAAGGACGCGGTGCCGGCCTTTCTTCTGGTGCGCGTGCAGGGCGCCAAGGTCTCTTTCCAACAGTTCGGCCGCCTGGACGCCGGGGCCGAGCGGCGGGTCGAGGAACCCGCGGCGGCATCGACGGCCGAGAAACTCGGCGAGGCGGTCGTCGCCCTCCTGATCGGGCAGGGCCTGTACGAAAAGGAAGCCCGCGCGATGGTGAAAACGTGGAGGGCCGACTGGTTCGGCGAAGAGGGCACGCGCGTGCTGTACCTCGTTTCGGAACCGCTGACGGCCGACTTCCTGCCGATGAAGATTGTCCCGAAGCCGGAACAATTGGTGCGCGTGATGGTCGGCCGGCACGACGTGCTGCCCCCGGAGCGCGAGCGGGAAGTCGAAACGCTGGTACGCCAGGCGACCGGCGAGTCGAACCGGGAGGCCAAGGCGGCCGACCAAGCCCTGAGCCACCTCGGCCGCTACCGCTGGGCCGCCCAGTCGGCCGCCGAAGCGCGGATCAAAGCGAATGACAGCGCGCGGACGGGCCGCTAAGTGACGCGGAAAAGTCGTCTGCCCGCGTCGGTTCGTTCGCTCGCCGAACCGTTCTTTCTCTGCCTTTCATGAAGGCGGAGATAACTCTTTTTGTCGCTCACCGGCGCGGCGGGAGTGGCTGTCCGGCCTCATAAATGTGAATTCGCCCAACTTCCCCGAGGGCGGTCAGCGTGCGGCCCGCTTCGGCGAACAGGGCCGTTTGCGGGTGCGGGCACGTCAGCGAGAGTGTTTCCTTGCCGGTCGCCGCGTCGAAGAGGATGATCGTGTTCGTCAGGGGAAACGCGGCCACGACACGCTTGCCGTCGGGGTGGAAGCCGGCACGAGAGAGGCCGTTTTCGGTTCTTTCGAGCGCAACCACACGGGCGGCCGTCGCCACGTCCCAGATGATGACCGGGCCGCCGGCCGTCACCAATTGCTGGCCGTCGGGCGAGAAGGCGACGGACGAGACGAGGCGGGAATCCGTCCGCAATTCTCCGGTCACTTTCCGGGCGGCGATGTCCCACAGGCGGGCGATCGGGTCGTGGCCGCCGGCGGCAATCACATTGGAATCGGCGGGGTGAAGCGCGATCACGCCGATCTCCGTGTCGCCGGCCTTGAGGGCCGCATGGGCGGGGACGCGAAGAAGACCAGCGCCGAGGCCTTGTTTTGCCGGCCCGGCGTGGCGGCGCGGACGGCGAAGGCGTTCGCCATGACGCGGCAAACCGGCCCGGCGACGGTGTGGCAGGCGACGGCCATCGCCGTGTGTCTGGGGGACGAGACCCGGCCGGGACACCGACTGATCAAGGCCCGGAACCGGGAGACGGGCGAGGTCAAATACGTCATCGCCCGGGCGAACAAGCGCACGGGCCTGCGCGGGCTGCTCCGGGTGGGATTCACGCGCTGGCATGTGGAACACCTGTTCCGCGTGGCCAAGGGCGAAGTCGGGCTGACGCACTTCGAGGGCCGGAGTTACGTGTCGTTGAAGAGGCACCTGGCGCTGTGCCTGACGGCCATGGCCTTCGTCTCGCGGCACACGACGCGGCTGCGGGGAAAAAACCCGGCGGTGACTTTGGAGCAGGTCTGCCGGGCACTGCGGCTGCTCGGCCGGACGTATCTGCGCCGGCGCCGCCGCACGGATGAGACGCAATGCCTGCTTGACGTCCTGCACTACCACCAGCGCCGCCACGATGCTAGCGACAGCGGGGTCACCGCTACAGACAATCGGCGATTTATTGAGGCCGTACTATGGATCGCCCGAACAGGCTCACCCTGGCGTGATCT
>JAYUGD010000896.1:0-3717 GCA_043767785.1 Zavarzinella sp.
CCGAGCGCCCCGTTGGGGCTGAATACCAAAACCGCTTCTGTGTCCCGTCCTGTGGGCTTTCATGATGAAGCGTTCGCCTGGCGTTTTACGGCGCCGCCGACTTTATGTTGAACGTGTCGGCCAGGGCGGTCAGCAGCGGGGTGGTCGGCTTGTTGGACTGCTGGTAGCCCCACATGCCGTGCAGGAGTTCGTAGGCCATCAGGCCGCCGAGGAACAGCACGAGCATCGTCGGCAGCATCAGCACGGCCGGCAGCGCGCCCCACTGGGCCGGGGCGGCGTAGCGGACGGCCCCGTCCTCGGCCGACTCGGAGACTTCGTACTCTTCCGCGTCCTCGTCGGCCTCCGGGTTCACGCCCGTCAGGGCCTGGCTGGCCGAGGAGCCTTCCTCCAGTTCCATGTCGTCGAAATCGACGCCTTCGCCCTCGTCGTCGGCGGCGACGGCCTTCTTCTTTTTGAGCTTCTTCTTTTTCGACTGGACGTCGTCCTCGTCGATGGCCACCACTTCGGACGCGCTCTCGTCGTCCACGGCCTCGCCGGCGTCGTCGATGGCCAAGTCGAACTCGGAGCTTTCCAAGTCGGTGTCGGCGTCGTCGAGCGAGATGGCCTCGGAGGCCGAGTCGTCTTCCAAGGCCGGGATCTCGAAGTCCGTCGCCTCGAAGATGTCCCCCTTTTGGCCGTCGCCCTCGTCCAAGTCGAGGGACAGGTCGCTCGGCTCTTCCAACGACAACTCGAACTCGCTGTCCGAGTCCTGCTGCAACTTCTTGGACGACCCGTGCGACTTCTTGCTGGACATGCCGGAGCCGGGCGTTTCGATGCTGAGTTCGAAGTCGATCTCCTCGTCGCTGTCCGGCTGCGGGGCGAGGTTCTTGCCGCTCTTCCCGGCGAGATTCTTGCCGCTCTGGCCGGCCAAGTTCTTGCCGCTCTGGCCGGCGAGATTGCGGCCGCTCTTGCCCTCGAGCGACACGCCGCTGTCGGCCGGGCGGTTGAGGTTGATGCCGCTCTGACCGCTCTTGCTGCCCGCCGCCGGGGGTTCGCCGCCGAGGGACACTTCCTCGTCGCTGTCCGGCATCAGGGACAGCTCGAAGTCGTCGCTGTCCGCGTCCAGGGACAGCTCAAATTCGCTGCTGTCCGGCGGGGCCGCGGGGGGCGCCGCCGCCTTGTGCTTGGCCCCGGAGTCGGCGGCCTTGTGCTTGGACCCGGAGTCCCCCGGCTTCGGCATCGCCCCGGACTCGCTGCTCTTGAGCTTGATGGACGAGAGCTTGCCGGACTTGCCAGTCATCTTGGAACTGGACATGCCGGTCGGCAATTCGAACTCGTCCTCGGACAGGATGGACTCGTCGTCGTCCGCGGCCGACGCGGGCGGGCTTTGGCCCGGCTTGAGCTTCTTCCGAGAGTCGCCCAACTTGATGCCGCTGTCGGCCTTCGCCTTGCCGGACTTGATGACCGCCGACTTGCCGGACTTCGGCCCGTCGTCCCCGGTCAGCAGGAACACCTCGTCCGAGTCCAAGTTAATCAGCGCGTCGTCATTTTTCTTGGGGGCCGGCTTCTTGGGCACGGGGGCCGCGACGGTGGCCTCGGGGTCCATCGCGCCGACCTCGTCCGAGTCGCCCAGTTGCAACTCGGCCGAACTGCCGAGGCCGATGGTGCGGGCCAACTCGTCGATCTCGTTGGCCCGGAACCGCAACGTGTTGCCGTCCCGGAACGAGCGGATCTGCGTCCACTCGGTGCGCAGCCGGCGCTTGAACTCCTCCAAGGAGAGGGCCATCTTGGCGGCGGCTTCATCGAGCGTGTAGGTCTGTGCCATGGATAACCTCGCCTGCCGAATCAGATGCGGGCAACGGACGACGCGCGGCCCGCGGCGCTCCCGCGGACGGCCCACCCCATCGATTGTAAACCCGCCCCCGGTCAATACAAGCGGAAAGAAGCCGGGGGACGTAGGAAGAGTGGGCCGCCAGCGCGACAAGTGCGGGTTGTGCGGGATGCGACGGGGGCGGAAGGATTAACCACAGAGGCAACAGAGGACACAGAGAAGAAAAACCGAGAGCGGCCAAAACTCAAAAAGTGATTCTCTGTTTCTCTTCTCTGTGTCCTCTGTGCCTCTGTGGTTAACCCGCATTTCTCACTGGAAGAAGAACCGTGGTCGCCATGATCGACGTATTGTCATTGTTGACAATACGTTGCATCAATCATCATGGGTGGCCGTGGCATGACAGACCGTCCTCCTCCCGCGCTCGCCTTTGAGCCGCTCGGTTCCCGCGAGGTGGTCGCCTCATTTGACGGCGGATTGATCACCGCGGACGCCGGAGCCTTGCTCCGGCGCGAACTTGACAGCCGCTCCGGTTTCATCGACTCCTTTACCCGATGCTTCACCGACCATCGCGACCCCGAACGCATCGAACACCCGCCGGCCGACCTGCTTCGGCCGCGGATCTTCGGCCTGGGCCTGGGCTACGAAGACCTCAACGAGCACGACCCGGTGCGGTTCGATCCGCTGTTCGCCGTCGCCGTCGGCAAGACCGACCCGCTCGGCCTTGACCGGGCCTGCCCCTCCGACCGGGGCAAGCCGCTGGCCGGCAAGAGCACCCGCAACCGGCTTGAACTCACCCCCGTCGGCGCGAACGAGGAGAGTCGTTGCCAGAAGACCGTCGCCCGGCTGGAGCAGATCGAAAATTGTCTCGCCGACATGTTTGTGGTCCAGAACCGGACGCCACCGAAACGCCGCGTCCTCGACCTGGCTTCCACCGACGACCCCCTGCACGGCCATCAACGCGGACGCTTCTTTCACGGCGAGTACGGAAAATATTGTCCCCTGCCGCTCTCCGTCTTCGCGGGCGATCATCCGCTCGCCGCCATCCTGCGGCCGAGCGACATCGACGGGGCGGCCGGCCGTGTCCGCCACCGCGAGCGAATCGTCAGACGCCGGCGCGCCGCCTGGCCCGGCGCGCCGGTCGTGTTGCGGGCCGACAGCGGATTTTGCCGGGAATAGCTGATGAAATGGCGCGCGGCGACCCAAGTCGGTTTCATCTTCGGCCTCGCGAAGAACACGGTGTGGGGCCACGGGTGGCGCGACATTGAGCGCATCACGACCGACGACCTTGTGGCGTCGCGGGACGAGCATGACCCGGCCGGCCCGGTCGAATGGAAAGCGGTTGAGGAACTGTTCACCCGGACGGCCCCGGTCCTGGAGTTGACCGTCGGCGGCCGAGTCATCAAGACGACGGCCGAGCACCCGTTCCGGCACGTCGTGAAGGGGTGGCTGGCAGCAGCCGCTCTGGAGATCGGCGACCGGATTCTGGGCATGGACGGCGAAGAGGTGACGGTCGAGGCGGTGACGGACGCCGGCGAATACGCAGCCGTGTACAACCTCCGCGTCGCCGACTTCCACACCTACTTCGTCGGCGATGAGGGGTGGGGCTTCAGCGTCTGGGCCCACAACAGCTACAACGACATCGTTGTAGGTGGCGTGGTTGTCAAAACGAAGGCTCAGGTTCAGGCTGAGGTCGAAGCGATGCTCGTTCGCATCGGCCACTCTCCCGAGCAAGCTACCGCCGTCGCCCAGCGCTACGCCGGATCGGTGAGGAACAACGGAAGAGTTCGTGACCTGCCGGGGAACGATCTTCACGCCAACCTCAATGCCTACCTTGAGCGAGGCGGTGGGCCGTTGCAGCCCGCAGGCGATTGGGTGCGGCCTCGCCCCGGTGGGCGGGGGAATACGTG
>JAYUGD010000897.1:0-3715 GCA_043767785.1 Zavarzinella sp.
GAGTCCTCCTGTTGGAAGGCGTCTTTCAACCCTGAAATGGCGGCGCGACCCGCCCCGACACAACGCGCGGCGGGCCGAAATAGTTGGCGCCCCGTTGCGGCCGGGCGGCTTCCGGGGCACAATGACGACTAGGAGGGGGAGACTCCCATGCCGATTCGCTTCCGCTGCGCCCACTGCGACAAACTGCTCGGGATCGCCCGCCGCAAGGCCGGGTCCATCGTCAACTGCCCGCAGTGCGGCCAGCCGCTGATCGTCCCGACGCCCGAAGACGAAGTCCCGGACGCCGAGGAGTCCACCAAGCAGACGGAGTTGCCGACCGACCGCGGCCCGGCCAAACTCTTCGAGGACGGCGACCTGGACAAACTGTTGGGGAACGCCCCGGCCGCCCCGAAACCCCGCGCCGCCGGCCACTCGTCCCGCGCCATCGTACCACAACCCCGCCCGGCGGCCAATGCCCCGGTCCCGACGCTGCCCGCCCCGATGCCGGCGCCGGTCCCGGTCCCGCTGCCCGTCTCGGTGCCGACCGCCGGCGGCATCACGATCGGCAAGGTGGTCGTCATCATCTTGGTGGTGTTCGTTCTGGTGACGGCCGCGTTCGTCGGCGGGCTATTCGCGGGGAAGGGACAGTGACCGGGGCGAAACCCCGTTTAGCCGCGACGCGACGCTTTGGGAGTGGAGCGCGGACTACCCGCGTAAAATCACTTCCCCAAACGGCCGGCGATTTGCGGCGGGCCGTCCGCGCTCCACTCGCAAAGCGTCGCGTCGCGGCTAAACGAATTGCCCGCCTTGTCATCCCACTTAGTCCCCCCATACCATACCGAACTCCGGTACGGGGCCTGACGACACCATGAGCGACCACGCGATCCGGGCGGACAACCTCGTGAAGAAGTACGGCCCCGTCGTGGCCGTCAACCACATCTCGTTCGCCGTCGCCCCCGGCGAACTCGTCGGCTTCCTCGGGCCGAACGGGGCCGGCAAGTCCACGACCATGCGCATCCTCACCACGTTCATGCCCGCCACCAGCGGCATCGCGGCGGTGTGCGGGTTCGACGTGATGGAAAACCCGATGGCCGTCCGGCAGAACATCGGCTACCTGCCCGAGAGCGTCCCACTCTACCCGGAAATGCGGGTGGAAGAATACCTGCTCTACCGGGCCAAGCTCAAGGGCGTGGACCGGGCGACGCGGCGGGCGCGGCTGGAAGAGTCCCTCGAAAAGTGCCGGGTGAAGGAAGTCCGCCGGCGGCTGCTGGGGACGCTCTCGAAGGGCTACCGGCAACGGGTGGGCCTGGCCGACGCTTTGCTCGCCGACCCGAAGGTGCTGATCTTGGACGAGCCGACATCGGGCCTCGACCCCATCCAAATCCGCGAGACGCTGGCGGCCATCAAGGCCCTGGCCGGCACGCACACGGTCTTGCTGTCCACGCACATCCTCTCGGAAGTCGAGGCGATTTGCGACCGCGTGATCATCATTAACCGCGGTAGCTTGATGTGGGACGGCCAACTCTCCGCGTTGGCCAGTGAACTCCCCACCTTGGTGATGGATCTCGCCGGGCCGCCGGGCGCCGTCGCCGAGTGGCTGCCGACGGTTGTCGGCCGGCGCGTGGCCCGCGCGCTCCCCGAGGAGGGCGGGCTGGTCCGCTGCGAGGTGGAGCAGGCCGCCGGGGAAGACCTGCGCGAGACGTTGGCGAAGCAGGCCGTTGAGCGCGGCTTCGGCCTGCGCCGGTTGGACCTGCGCCGGAAGAACTTGGAAACCCTGTACACCGAAGTCGTGCTGCGGCGCTCGGCCTCCTGACTCCCTCGGGACCCCCCATGTCATCCGCGACGTACGAAACCCCGCCGGAACTCGCCCCGTCCGACCTCACGGACGACCAGGCCAGTTGGCCGCGCACCGTCGGCCTCACCGGCTTCATGGCCGCGTCCCTCGGCGTCCTGATCCTCGTCCTGAACGCGGCCGAGGCGACGATGGCTTTGCGGGTCGGCAACAACGTCGGCGCCGCGGCCATTGTGCTGGGCATCGTGCTGATGCTATTCCACGCCGCCCGCGATCGGGACCAGGTGATCCGCCGGCTGTACGGCAACGTCGGCGGCATCGGCCTGATCTTGGTGGGAATCATCCTTTCGCTGATGCCGGTAATTATGTCGGCCACCGGCTCCAACGTGAGCGTCCGGGGGCGGGGGCTGGGGAAACTGCTCGGCCGGGCGATGAACCAAGCCGTGGAAGCGGCGCCGGGCACGATTGTGTCGCTCTTTTTCCCCCACGGGGCCGCGTGCTTCCTGGCGGGGCTGTTTTTCCTCATCATCTATTGCAGAAACGAAACGGAGGAGGCCAACCGGAACGTCGGCCTCAAACTTCTGTTATGGGTCGGCACCGCCTTCGCCCTGACGGCATTCGTCTTGGGCAACGCCATCAACGGCTTCGTCCTCGCCTACGGCTCGACGCTGGCCCTCCTCGGCCTGCTGTACCTGTGGGCCTACATCAGCCAACTCGGCGGCGCCGACCTCGGCGGGTACAAGCCGGCGCTGGCGCTGGGCGGGCTTGGGGCCGTCGTCTTCCTGATCGCCCTGGCCCGCACGCTGATCCCGCACGAGCAAGCGTTCTTCATTCCCAACGGCCTCTTGCTGATGGCCCTCGGCCTCGGCTACGCCGCCGTCGCCCTGTTTCTCGTGTCTGACTGGCAGTTGATCGTGCTGACGCGCCGGGAGCTGGCCGCGTACTTCTACTCGCCCATCGCGTACTTGGTGCTGTTCATCAACGTGCTGGTGGCGTTCCTGAACTACCACCTGTTCACGGAACGGCTGGCCCGCACGCCGATGGCCGAGCCGATCCTCGGGCAGTTCATGTTGAGCACCATCTACTGGGCGTTCGTCGTCGTGTTCATGGTCCCGGCCCTGACAATGAGGCTCGTCAGCGAGGAGAAGCGCAGCGGGACGTACGAAGTGCTGATGTGCGCCCCGGTCTCCGAATCGACGGTGCTGTTGAGCAAGCTGTTCAGCGGCGTGATGTTTTACATGCTGACGTGGAGCGTCTGGGGCATCTACCTCTTGGCCCTGCGGGCCGAGGGGGGGCCGCCGTTCGAGTACCGGCCGATCCTGTCATTCTTCTTGGCCCTGCTGGTCAGCGGGTTCACGCTGATGTCGATGGGGCTGTTTTTCTCATGCCTGACGAAGAACCAGATCGTGGCGGCCGGGCTGACGTTCTTCGGCATGCTGGTGTACGTCGCCCTGCTGTTCGCCGGCAAGGCGGCCCGCCCGGAGTCGGCCCAGCAGGTGATCTTCACGCACCTGACGTTCTTCAACCTGTGGTTCGAGTCGATCGAGGGCCGCGTCCACCTGCGGGACATGTTCCTGCAACTGTCGCTGACGTTCTTCTGGTACTTTTTGGCTTTGAAGGTGCTCCAGGCGCGGCGGTGGGGGTGAGGCGGCGCCCGTTTAGCCGCGACGCGGAGGGTTTCCGTAGCGGAGCGCGGGCTGCCACCTGGATCGCGCTGGCCGCAAAGGCAACCTCACCCCCTAACCCCCTCTCCGCGGCGGAGAGGGGGGACCGGACTTTGAATGTGGGGCGAGCGAGACGCTTGCCCCACGGAAAGCGGCGACCGCCCACTTGCTCCCCCTCTCCGCCGCGGAGAGCTTGTGCAAAAATCGGCCGGCGGGGGCGACAGGATTCGCGGGCCGCGCTATGGTGGAGACACCGCCATTGTACGTCACGAGTGTGCCA
>JAYUGD010000898.1:0-10201 GCA_043767785.1 Zavarzinella sp.
GCCGCGTGGGCTGTTCTTCGAGCACGCTGCGCGCGGCTTCCATGGGCGTGGTGGCGGCGCGGCCGGTGGGGCGCACGCCAGTGAGCAGTTGGTAGAGCAACACGCCCAGCGCGTACACGTCCGTTGCCGGCCCCACCGCCGCGCGCCGCCCGGCGGCCTGCTCGGGGGCCATGTACCCCGGCGTGCCGACCAGCAGCCCGCTCTGCGTCAAGGCGGAGCCTCCCTCGGTCGGCAGGGCCAGCCCGAAGTCGGCGATCCGGGGGACGCCGTCGGCCGTCAACAGGATGTTGGCCGGCTTCAAGTCCCGGTGGACGACCCCCTCGCCGTGGGCCGCGTCGATGGCCCGCGCCAGCGTCTCGACAAGCGCGGCCGCCTCACGCGGGGGCCACGGCTTGCCGTCGAGCCGGTCCGCCAGACTGCCCCCCTCGACCCACTCCAAGGCCAGGAACGGCCGGCCGCCGTAGCTGCCGATCTCGTACACCTGAACGATGTTCGGGTGCCGAACCCGTGCGGCCAGTTCCGCTTCCAACCGGAAGCGCAGCTCTTGGGTCGGGGCGGCGAACTCGCCCGCCAGCACCATCTTCAACGCCGCCGGCCGTTGCAGGCCCCGGTGCCACACCTTGTACACCACCCCCATGCCGCCGCGCCCGACTTCGCCCAGCACGTCGTAGTCCCCGATCTGATGGGGGAGGGGAACGATCTCCGGCACACGGTCCCGCGCGACCGACCCGTGCGACCGGCGCAAGGCGCGGACCGCGGACCGCCGCTGGGCCGGGCCGACCAGCACGTCGGTCCGGCCGGCCGCGCCGCGCCGGAGCCGGGCCGTCAGGGGGTCGTCGGCCGCCAGTTGATCGATGCGATGACAACACGGCGGACAGGCCGCGAGGTGGGCCGAGACGTGCGCCAGGTCCGCCGCGGTGAGTTGCCCCAGGGAGAGCGCCCGCAGCGAGTCGTCACCCGGGTGGTCCGTCGCGGCCTCGGCCATGAAATGCCTGTCTGGGTTCGTCGGCCGTGCGCCGGTCGGGATAAAGAACGCGGGGCGGCGCGAAACCTTACACACATTGCGCCGGCTGACGTGTTCGCCGCGGAGCCTTTGCGGAGCGGCGTGCGTCTTCGTGAGCCGAGCGGCGTAAGCCGCCGGGTGGGGGCTTGAGCGCATCACCCGGGACCTTACGGCCCTCGGCTCACCAAGTCCCGCGTCGCGGCGAACCAATCACCCCCGCCCCCGTCAGTCGATCAGCCCGTCCGCTTCCTGGCGGATGCGCCGGAGGACGCGGGACTTCGCCACGTAGACGGCCGCCACGGACTGCCCCAATTCGCGGGCCGCGTCCGCCCCGCTCATGCCGTCGAGCGCCAAGAGCCGGAAGGCTTGCAGCGTGGCCGGCTCAAACTCCTCTTCCACCATGTCGAGCAGGCACTGGAGCACGTAGCGGTCGTGTTCCTCGTCCCACTGCCGGTTCAGTTCGGCATCGGGGTCGGCGTGCGCCTGGAGGAGGGCGGCGGCCCCGCTGCCACCTAAAGCCCGCGCGCCCGGCGTTCGCCAGTAGTCGGCCGTGCGGCTGCACAGGATGGTGCGCAGCCAGCAGCGGAAGGCGCCGCGCTGGCCGGAGTGCTCAAAGGCGGGCAGGTGCTTGACCACGCTGAGGAGAACCTCTTGGCAGAGGTCTTCAATCTCGCCGGCCGGCACGCCGCGGCGGTTGAGCCAACTGAAGATCAGCGGGCGGTACAGGTCCGTCAAGTCTTTCCAGGCCGCCGATTCGCCGGCCTGGGCGCGGAGCAACAGGCTTTGGCGAGTCTCGTTCATGGCCGAATCTTACCACCCAACGGCCGGCCGGTCAGGACAGCACTTTCGGATTATTCGTTAACATCTGTAAGGTTTGCCGCCGGCCCCCGTTCCCTGTTTTCGTAGAAGAAACAACTCGCACCGGCTCATGCCGGGGCGTTCAGGCGACACAGGAAATAATATCATGGCCGGGCCGATAACTCTCCCTCTGTGGCTGCGTCAACTCGTCGGTTCCCAAGTCCGGGCGCCGCGAGTACCGCGCCGCCTCTCCTTGGGGCACCTCCTGGAAGACCGCTTGGCGCCGGCCATTCTCACGGTCAACAGCTTGCTCGACAACGCGACGGCCAACGACGGCTTGGTCACCCTGCGTGAAGCGATCTCGGCCAGTGTCAACCTCACGACGACCGATCTCGCTCAGACCGGGGACGGCAACGACACCATCCAGTTTTCCAGCGCCATTGACGGACAGACCATCAAATTGACGACCTTCGTCAATGACCTGTCGGCTGGTTCAAGGATGCCCGGCCCTTCCGGCTTATTCATCAAAAGCACCAATCTGACAATCGACGGCGAGACGGGCCTGACACAGGGCATCACCATCGCCCGAGACTCCGCCGCCAAGGCATTTCGCCTCTTTTTCATCGGCGCTGACGCCGACGTCACCTTCACAGGAGTGACGCTCCAAGGAGGCTTCGCGAAGGGCGGCGGTGCTCCAGTGGACTTCTTCGGCGCTGGCGGCGGCGGCGCGGCTGGCCTGGGTGGCGCGATTTTCAACGACGGCCGGGTAACGATCCAAAACAGCACCCTGACTGGTAACAAAGCCCAGGGTGGCGCTGGCGGCGCCGGCCAAGGGAAAGCCCAGGGCAACGGCGGTGGCGGACTCGGAGCCGATGGCGAGTACGCCGGCACAAGATTGCCGGAAAATGGCGGCGCGGGCGGCGGGCCCAACGGCGGCGCCGGCGGCTCGTTCGGCGGCCAGGGCGGCAACGGGGCCTACGGCGGCGGGGGTGGGGGCGGACAGGTCGTTTCCTCCACGGGCATTATCCTGAGCAAGGGGCCGGGCGGTGTCGGTGGGTTCGGCGGCGGCGGCGGCGGCGGCGGTGGCGGAAAGATCACTACCGGCGAAAATGGCGGGAACGGGGGCTTCGGCGGCGGCGGCGGCGGGGCCGGCGGCGGGTCGTACTTCGGCACCGCGGGCGTCGGCGGGTTTGGCGGCGGCCCCGGTGTCGCCGGCATGGGCGGCGGAGGCGCGGGCATGGGCGGCGCGATCTTCAACCACTCGGGTCTCGTCTCGATCAGTAACAGTACGCTGTCCGGCAACACCGCCGTCGGTGGCCTCGACGGCGGCGGCGGGACCGCCGGAGCCGGATACGGCAGTGAATTGTTCAACTACAACGGGACCGTCAGCGCCACCTATAGCACGTTCTCCACAGTCGGGGGGAATGCCGGTCTCGGAAGCATCGTGAGCCTCGGCAACGGCGCCGGCAACACGTCCGTCGCCAGGATCAACAACAGCATCATCGGTAAAAATGGGCCTACCGCCGGCGACTTCGTCATTTACGTGATTAATAGTGGCGCGTCCGAAGCTCGCGGTACGAACAACGTGATCACCTCCACGTTCAACCTGGGCGGCACGAACAACTTGGTTAACACGTTCACAGGTGACCCCAAACTCGACACCCTGAAAAATAATGGCGGCCGAACATCGACGATGGCGCTGACGGCTGGAAGCTCGGCGATCAATCAGGGAGACAACTCTTACCGTGTTTACACCGACCAACGCGGTTCTGCGCGAGACATCACGGCTCCGGACATCGGCGCCTTCGAGCTTCGCAAGCTGCAGTCCATCACCTTCGGCGCCCTGGCGAACCGGACCTACGGCGACGCCGACTTCGTAATTAGCGCGACGGCGACATCCAACTTGCCGGTGACCTTCACCGCTGGCGGCGACGCCAGCGTCCAGCAAGTCGGCGGCGTGTGGTACGTCCACATCACCGGGGCCGGCAGCGCCACCATCACGGCGAAGCAGGCCGGCAATGACGACTATGAACCCGCGCCGCCCGTCGCTCAAAGCTTCACCGTCGCCAAGGCCGCGTCCGTGACGACCACCGTCGGCGCGGGCCCGTTCACCTACAACCGTACTGCCCAGATCGGCGGATCCGGCACGGTCACCGGGGCCGGCGGCCTGAACACCGGCGCGACCTCGTTGACCTACTCGGCGAACAGCAATGGAACGGGCTTGGCCGACCAGACCAATGCCGGCGCCTATTACGTGACCGCCCATTACGCCGGTGACACCAACCACACGGCCAGCGACGGAGCCGCGGTCGCCATCGTCATCAATAAGGCCGACGCTGCCGTAACCGTGGTCGGTTACACGGGCATCTACGACGCAGCCTCCCACGGGGCGACCGGCTCCGCGTCGGGCCTGGGCGGTGAGAGCGCCGGCACGCTCAACCTGGGCGCCACCTTCCGGAACGTCCCGGGCGGCACGGCCCACTGGGTATTCACCGGCAACTCCAACTACAAGGATCAGAGTGGCGACGTCGCCATCAAGATCACCGCCCGGCACATCACCGGCAGCTTCACGGCCGCCAACAAGATCTACGACGGCACCGTCTCCGCCACGGTGCTGACGCGGTCGCTCACCGGCGTCCTCGGCGCCGACCCCGTGACCCTGACGGGCGGCGCGGCGACCTTCGCGAGCAAGAACGTCGGCGCCTGGCCGGTGACCTTGGCCGGCGCCACCCTCGGCGGCGGCGCCGCGGGCAACTACGCCCTCGACTCGGTCGCCACGACGACGGCCAAGATCAGTCCCAAGGCGTTGGCGGGGTCCGCGAGCACGCAGGCCGCGCTCAACGTCGCCAAGGACGGCACGGTGTCGTTCCGCATCGACCTGACCCAGAGCGGCATCGTGGACGGCCAGACCGTCGCCCAGTTGTTCACCGGCGCGTCATTCCGCCTCACCGTCGGCGGGCGGACGTACAGTATCCGGGCCCAGGCTTCCGTCTCCGGCGGCGGCATCGCCGTCAGCTTCCGCATGAGCGACGAGCTGAAGGCAATCCTGGCGGCGAACACCACGGCCACCAACGCCAGTAATGCGCCCGCCGTCGGCCTGAAGCTCGAAGCCACGTCGAACGACGGCAACTACACGCTAGACGTTCTGGCCTTTACGCGGCTGTTCAACACGACGAAGTGACCGTCTCGACGACGCCCTCCCTTTTGTCGCGCCCCACGCTCAAGGGGCGCGACAAAGCAATCCGTGGCCGGGCGGCGCGTGGCGGGCGGCGCACCCTCACGCTCGGCAACAGCAGCGTCCCCGAGAACAGCCAGGCCGGCCGGCCCGTCGGCACGCTGGCGGCGATCAACGCGGGCCGGTGCGGTACTTCATGGGCGAGAACGGCCGCGGCAAGTTCACCGTCGTCGGCAACGAGGTGCGCGTCACCGACCCGCAACAGTTCGTGTGGGACCCGCAGCCGTCGTACCGCGTGCAGGTGTTCGCCCAAGACCAGGGCGGGTTGATTACCTCCGCATGGTTCACCATCACCATCGCGGCCGCGTGACCGCCGCGACGCCCGCGAATAACAGAACGAGGCCACCCATGCCGCCGGACGGCCCCAGTCGTGTTGCGGTGTACGGCGTCCTGATCGCCGTCGGCGCGCTCGGCGCGGCCAGCGACGCGGCGCTGAACCAGTGGGCCAAGACGGGCCGGGTGTCGTGGCTGCTGACCGCGTATGCGTCGTGGCTGGTGGTGGCGACGCTGCTGGGCGTCATCCTGCGCTGGGGCTACTTCGGCTTCGGGGCGGCGGTCGTGCTGTTCCTGCTGGTCAATTGCGTGGGCGCGCTGGCCCTCGACTACCTGCTCTTTTCGGGCCGCCTGACCGCGTGGGGCTGGGCCGGCGTCGGCTTCGCCGCTGCGGCCATCGTGTGCATTGAACTGGGCCGGGCGCATGAACCCACAACGGGCGAGACCGAGGATGCCACGGCTGCGCGGCCGGCGGCTAAGCCTGATCCGTGAGTTGGGCCGCGTCGCGGTTAAGGCCAAGGAATACGGAGTCGTCACCATGTCAACCCCCAGCGACGCGGGCGTGCGGGAAACACGCGGCCCCATGATTGGCGGCGGAAGCGTGCCGTGCGCGGCCGTGCGGACGATCATTCGTCACAGCGTCGGCGCGGGGTCCGCTCGGGTCGTCTTCGTCAGCCGGGAGGACGGGTGGCCTGGGGACATCCTCATCCCGGAGTCGGGCGACGGCGCCTTCATGGACCGCCTGTACGAGGCGGTCCAGAAGGCCCTCGGCTACATCCGCGGGACCGCCGGGTCGCTCCTGTCGCACTGGGGCAAGACCTTCAGCGTTTCCCAAGCGCTCGATGACCCCACGCCCCGCCCTTCGCTGGCAAACCTCATGGCGCCGGCCCCCGGCGTCGAGGACAAGATCGCGGACCTAATGGCCGACATCGACATCGTCGCCGTCGCCCCGCTGGCCGCGGGCCTCGCCGGGCGGGCCGTCGAATTGATCGCCGTCTTGGAAGGGAAAGACCACGCCGCGTGGGCCGAATTCGTCGCCGGACTCGCGCGGCCGGACGCGGCGTTGGAATGGGACGCCCTCGGCGTGGCGCGCCGCATCTACGAGAAGGAATGCCGGGCGGAATACGTCGGCGGCAACGAGCCGCGGCGGCGACAAGCCCGGCGGATTCTCCACGTCATTCTGAAAGCCCTCCTCCGGAGCGGAGATGTCACGCCGGACTTCGCGGCCGCCGCCGCGCCCATGACGATGTCCTGTTGCCTCGCCTTGTTGACGGCCGACGAGAAGAAGGGCGTCGATGACACCTTGCTCGCGGTCGAGCGCGGGGAGAGTCCCCCGCCCGTCGACTTCGGCGCGTTCGCCTTCACGCGCGAGGAGGATTACTCGCCGGCCGCCGTCGCCGCCTTGACCGCGCGCGTCTCCCCCGCCCTCAAGGCGAAGTGGCTTCAACTCGTCGCCGGCAAAGCCGCCCCGCCGCCCGCCGCGGCCGACCCCGACGAGGGGCCGGAAGACTTCTTCCTCTATTTCGACGCGGGGACCGCCGGCGGCGCCGGCTGGCAGGTCAGCCGGCCGAGCGTCAACCGGAAGACCATATACGTCACTCACGACCTCGCCCGGGACTTGGCCGACCACCCCTTCGCACTGGCCGAATTGCTCATCGAGGAAGTCGGCGCCCACTTGGACCCGGACCGCCGGGGGATGACCCTCGCGGGGCAAGAGGCGTTCGGCTGGCGCTTGCGGCAGGAACTGCTGATCGAACACAAGCGGAAGGACGAGGGCATCGTCACCCTGCGGGATCTGTTGCCCGAGGTGGCGGACGACCCGACGCTTGATGTCCCGTGGACGACAGCGGCCATCGCGACGCGCCACGCGGAGGACGCCCGCCGCGAACAGGACGACGCCCGCGTCCAAAAACTCTTGGCTCGCATCGCGCGGCACGACGAGGCCGCGATCCGCGAAGCGGGCGACCAACGTGAGCGGCGCGCCGTGCCGGCGCTGATTGAGGAGCTGAAGAATGCCTTCGCGGATAAGGGCGACTTTCAGCAGTCCCGCCGGGCGGACGTGCGCATCGCCTTGGCCAAGATCCGCGACCCGCGGAGCTTCCCGCACCTGTTGCCGGTACTGTGGGACATGGACCTGTTCCTGCACCGGTGGCAGTTCAGTTCGCTGCCCGACCTCGTCAAATCGCACCGCGAGAACCCAAGCGACGAGAGCAAAGATTACCGGCCCGAGGTGTACCGCCGGACGTGGGAAGCGCTGTTCGCCCTCCAGCCGGACTGGCCGAAATCCGAACACGGCGAGCGGGCGCTGCCGCACTTGGTCGACGTGTTGAAGAGGCATTACGCCCCCGACCTGATGCAGTTGCAGACGCTCAAACTGGTCGCCATGATCGGCCGCCGCGAGGCCGTCCCCGGCGTCATCGCGTGCATGAACTGGGGCGGCGGCTTTTTCCGCGCCGCCGCCGCGGGGACGCTGGGAGAGTTCGGCGCGGCCGAGGCGATTCCCGCGCTGCTCGAAGCCCTCGACGGGCGAAAATATGGAGATGACATTCAGATTTACGGGCCGATCGCGGACTCGCTGGGCCAGATTCTCGCGGCGGACGCCGCCCACGTCTCGGCGGCCGACCTGCGCCAACTCTCCCAAGCGCCGGACCGCACGGGGGCTGTCTTCGTCGGGTTGGAATGGGGCGAAGGGGCTAGCTCCTACGACGTATACGAAGACCGGCCGGTCGACTTCTCCCGCGTCCGCGAGTTGGCTTCGCAAGAATTGACGGCGCGCGGGATCGACCTCGCCGCCAAGCCGTCGTCCACGCCCGGCAAGCTCGAAGTCGCCTGCCCCCACTGCGGCAAGGCGGGCCGGGTCGCGCCCGAGTGGCTGGGCCGGACCATTCGCTGCCCCAAGTGCAAGCAAGAGTTCGTCGCCGGCCCGGCGGCCGCCGAGTCCTAGCCCGGCAGGCGGCCCGGTGTCGGGGGCCGGGCCGCCGACGGGCGCCCCCGGCCCTTCTATGATGAGCGGACACATTGGCCGACAGGCCGGGGAGACCACGTGAAAGCGCTCGGAATTGTCTTGATTGTGATCGGCGTCGTCATGCTGGGGGTCGGCGGCATGACGGCGGCCCAAGCGCCGAACGTCAGCTACGCGGTCGGGGCCATGCTGCCGGGACTGCTGTTCCTGATCGTCGGCCTGAAGACCATGGAGAAGAAAAAGCCTGCCGCCCCGCCGCCGGGCGAGGCCGACGACGATTGACCTCGGGCCGGCGCCGGCGGTTGATCGGCGGCCAATGGCGGACTAGAGTTCGGGCAGACCCCTCCCGAGGCCGCCGCCATGATGAACGAAACCCTCGCGCTGGTC
This sequence comes from Zavarzinella sp., assembly GCA_043767785.1. GTDB lineage: Bacteria > Planctomycetota > Planctomycetia > Gemmatales > Gemmataceae > Zavarzinella. The sequence goes on from JAYUGD010000898.1 coordinate 8,659, forward strand.
ATCCTGTGGACGGCCGGGATTGTCACCGCCGCCGCCGCCGTGGGCGGGATGATTTACTGGTTCTTCTTCGACACCTCGACCGGCTTCCTGCCGGATTCGTTGGCCATCCAACGCCGGCGGGAGTCGAAGGGGTACGCCTCGTCGTACTTTGAATTGGAAGAAGACGATCTGTGGGTCGAGAACGAATACGCCAAGGCATGCCGGGAAACGCGCTGGCGCCGGCTGGTGGCGTGGTGGAACTCGCCCGCGTGACGGGCCGGCCGGGCGGCCGCGAAAGGCGGGCATGAGCGACGACGACTTGGAAGCGCCGGACGACGAGGCCCGGCCGCCGCGCCGCCGACGGCGGCCGTGGGGCGACGAGGACTTTCGGGAAGACGCCGGCCAAGCCGCGCGGCGGGCGGTTTCCGCCCCGGCCACGGCGTTGCTCATCTGCTGGATTTTCGGCGCGATGTTCGCCCTCGGGTTCGTCGTCGTGGCCGTCTACTCCGTCGCCGTCGGAGACCGGGCGACGCCGGCCATGCGGGAAGACCGGCCGATCCTCGTCTTCATGGGACTCGTCTACCCGCCGGCCGCCGCCGTCGGCATATACGGGGCGGTGCGCATGGGCCGCCTCCGGTCGCGCGGGTGGGCGCTGGCCTCGGCGATCCTTCTGATGATCGCCTTCATGGGCTGCCTGTTCGGCCTCGCCGTCGGCATCTGGGCGCTGGCGACCTTGGGCCGGCAAGACGTGGGCCGGGCGTTCCGCGAGAATGCGGCCCCGCGGCGGCTTCGGGACTGAGCGTGCCGGGCGTCCCAAGCCCCGGCCGGGCCGGCGGTCATTCGATAGAACCAATCACACAAGCCACGCCCCACAGGATGCGACCCATGCCCGACGGCCACGACTACCAAGACCAAGACGCCCCGCGCGAGCCGGTCTTCCCGACGACGGTCACGATGGCCGGCGTCGGCTGGATCGCGTTCGGCGCGCTGATCCTGCTGCAACTGCTGGCCCTGCTCGCGCTCACGTTCCTCGTGGCGCAGGCCGGCCCGGACGCCGCCCGGCGCGGGGCCGTGGGCGGCGCCCTGTGCGGCGCCGTCCTCGGCGGGTTCTTCGGCGCGGTGTTCATCCACGTCGGCGTCGGGAGCATCAAGGGCACGGCCAAGGACACGCTCGGCAACGGCGTCGGGTCGATCATCTTCGGCCTGATGAACTTCGGGGCCGGCGTCGTGCAGCTCGCGGGGCCGGACGGCGCCGACGACTCCGGGGCCGCCCGGTTCATTTTCATCGGCCTGTACTTCCTGGCCGGCGTCGGCCTGATCGCCGCCGGCGCGCTGGCCCTGGCCGGCCGCGCCCAGTACAAGGCGTGGCGCAAGGCGCGCAAGGCCGCCGCCGGGCCGAAGCGGTGAAGGAGACTGGTTTAGCGGAGGGCCGGACCCGTCTATCAGCGATCCCCCGCGAGCCTTGTTAGCCGCGACGCGGAGGCTTTGCGCAGCGGAGCGCGGCCAGTGACGGCCGCCGAAAACAACCTCACCCCCTGACCCCCGCTCCGCGGCGGAGAGGGGG
>JAYUGD010000899.1:0-1189 GCA_043767785.1 Zavarzinella sp.
AGAAAGATCAATCTCGGCCGCGTGCGGTATAACGCCCGGAGTCCAGCCCCTTCCGGGGCTGGCTACAAGCGGACGCCCCGTTGGAGCTGAAAACCAAAACGGACTACTTCTTCGTCACGAAGTTCACCATCGCCTGCGTCAGCGGGTCTTGGGCGTTGACGGCGAGGTTGAAGATGATGCTGATGTGGTTCCGCTTCTCCAACTTCATCACGGTCACGTCGTTCTTCTGGTCCTTGAGCTTCTTGCCGAACTCCTCGGCCATCTTGTCGAGGGTCGGGAAGTCGGCGTCCCCGTAGGCGACGAGGAACGGCGGCAGAGACGCCCGCACGTGCGTCACGGGGGACGCGGCCAGGCAGGCTTCCGTCTCTTTGCCGAACGGCCGGTGGAACACCGGCACGACGCTGGCGATGGTGTACACCCCGCTGATCGGCATGACGCCGCGGATGTCGGCCGCCGAGCACTTCTCGGCCTTGAGGTACTGCTCGTCGGTCGCCAGCAGGGAGACGAGGTGTCCGCCGGCCGAGTGCCCGGCGACGTACAGCTTCTTCTCGTCGGCCCCCAACTTGGCCGCGTTGGCCTTCATCCACGCGAACGCCTTGGCCACGTCCTTGATGTGGTCCGGGTGCTTGACCGTGTTGTCGGCCCGCGACAGGCGGTAGTTGATAATGACGACGCCGACGCCCTGCTTGGCGAACGTCTCGCCGAGGGCCGAGTACAAGTCCTTGCTGCCGGACGCCCACGACCCGCCGTGGACGAACATCATCAGCGGGAAGTTCTTGACGCCCTTGGGCGTAAACACGTCCAACTTGTGCCGGACGGGGTCGGCGTCCTTGGCGTCGTTGTAACTCACGTTGAGCTGCTTGACGACCTCGGGGCCGCCCGCCTTCGCCGCGTCCTGGGCCAAGCCGGGGAACGCGGCCAAGAGCATCGGCAGCAGGGACCAATAGTGACTGTTCATGAGGCCGAAAAATGTTGGGGACCGGGACGGGTGCCTACACCATCATACGCCATGATCGTCGGCTGATCTCGCCGGCGTCAGTTTTTTACCGAGTCAGTAGCGGAGGACGCTGAGGTGGTCCGAATCCAAGAGGATCATTCCCCGGCCCCCTCACGGGCGGCCTTCCGGTCGGCTTCCCGAATGGCTTCCATTTCCACCCGCATTTGACGGGAGAACTCCGTTTCCTCCGAG
>JAYUGD010000900.1:0-10180 GCA_043767785.1 Zavarzinella sp.
CGCGGAGCGAAAAGCGACGATGCTCACGCCCGGGCGCTGTCTTCCCGCCGGGATCAACCCGGCGGCTCGTCACTTCTTCTCCGCCCCTTTTGCCGCGGCGGGGTCGGCCTCTTTCGTCACGGAGACTTTGCCCCTTTCCGGGACCGTGACCGGGCGCACGGCAGGCTGGCTGCTTTCAAGCAGCCAATACGAGGCGATCACCGCGCTGCCGACCACGAAGACACCGGCCCCGAAGACCAGCGCGCAGACGATGAGCACCCACCACCCCCGACGGCGAGGCCGGACAGCTCCGACACGCTCGACAGAATCTCGCCGGCCCCCGCGCCTCCGGCTGAGGCGCGCCAGGATGCCGAGGTTCACCGCACCGAAGGCCAGCCCGGCGGCCAAACTGTCTCCCGTCCGGTGTTCAATAAACCGCATCACGCCGAAGAACGCCGCCCCCAGGACGACGGCCAAGGCGAGAATCCACCCGCGCGGCCAGGCCGGGGCCGTGTCCACGCGGGTCTTGGCATCCCGCCGGTCGATCCGTTTCCACTCACGGAAACCCAACAAGCCGAGGGCCGCCGCCCCGAAGACGGCCCCGACGGCCGAATTTTCACTTGAACCGGCGACCACGCGCACCATGCCCAACGCCACCGCCAAGCCGAATGCGGACGCGGCAATGCCGGCCCACTGGTTCCAGCGGAGCGGTGGCCGCGCGGCGGGCTTCGGCGCGGCCGGCGGCGGGCTTTTGCCGCTCGTCAGCGCCTCGGCCACGTCCTGGGCGGTGGCGTAACGGTTGGCCGGGTCTTTCGCGTGCAGTTTGGCGATCACGGCGCACAGCCACGGCGGCGCTTCGGGGATGATGTCGCGGATCGGCCGGGGGGTGTCTTCCGTCACGCGCCGCAGGACGGCCAGCGTCGAGTCGGCCCGGAACGGCGGGCGGCCGGTCGTCATCACGTACAGCACGCTGCCAAGGCTGAACAAGTCGGCCCGCTGGTCGAACGGCTTGCCCAGCGCCTGCTCCGGGGCCATGTACATCGGCGTGCCGATGATCTGGCCGCTCTGCGTCACGCTGGCGTCGTCGGCGGTGCGGGCCAGCCCGAAGTCCGTGAGCTTCACGCGCGGCTCCGGGCCGGCTTCCAACAGGACGTTCGCCGGCTTCACGTCCCGGTGGATCAGCCCCATCGCGTGGGCGGCCGCCAGCCCTTCCGCGACTTGCGAGCCCAGCCGCCGCACTTCGCCCGCGTCCAGCGGGCCGACGCGGTCGATGTGCTGTTGCAGCGTCTCGCCGGGGATGTACTCCATCACCAAGTGCGGCAACGGCGACTCTTCGACGGCGTGGACGGCCACGACGTTCTCGTGCCGGACGGCCGCCGCCGCCCGCGCTTCCCGCAAAAATCGCTTCCGCGGCGGGGACGTGGCCGCGAAGGCACGGGCCAGAACCTTGATGGCGACCATGCGGTGCAGCGTAGTGTCGAAGGCTTTCAACACGATGCCGAACCCGCCGCGGCCCAGGACTTCCAGCACGTCGTAGCGCCCGAGCCGGCCGAGGTGGCCCGGCTGCGTCGGCGGGGCCAGGAAGTTCAGGTCGTCCTCGTCGGCGTCCACGGTGTCTAACCCCGGCTGGCGGGCCATCTGCTCGACGGCCGGCACGTCCAGAAACTCGCCCGAGGCGTCCCCGGCCGCGATCAAGGTCTCCACGCGCCGCCGCAGGGCCGCGTCGGCCGCGCACACGGCGTCGAGGTAGCCCGCCCGCCGGGCCGGGTCTTGGATGTCGCGGGCGTTCTGGAAGATAGTCGCTTCGGTCATGGGCCGGCCCCGTGCAGGGAGGGAAGATCGGGCTTCAACATCCCGTGCGAAATCGGCGGGCGAACTCGGCCAAGAATTTTCGGAAATGTTATTCGGCGGCGGCCGTCTCGACCCGCAGCCACGCCCGGGCGTATTCCCACAGGCGGCCGGCCGAGCGGACGGAAATGCCGAGGGCGTCGGCCGCCTGCTCCGTCGTCAGCCCGGCGAAGTACCGCAATTGCACCAACTTCGCCGCCTCCGGGTTGGAGTCCGCGAGCGCGTCCAAAGCCGCGTCCAAGGCAAGAAGGTCTTCCCGCGGCTCCGGGGCGGCCAACGGAACCTCATCGGCGTCATGCCGGGCCAAGCCGCCGCCGTGTTTCTGGCTCCGCTTGCGGCGGGCGTTCTCCACTAAGATTCGCCGCATCGCCTCGGCCGCCGCCCCGAAGAAGTGGCCCCGGCCGTTCCACGCCGGCCCCGCCTCCGGCCCGACCAGCCGCAAGTACGCCTCATGCACCAACGCGGTCGCCTGCAACGTCTGCCCCGGCTTCTCCGCGGCCAACCGCACGGCCGCGAGTCGGCGCAGCTCGTCGTACACCACCGGCAACAGGGCCGCTTGGGCGGCCAAGTCGCCGGCCGCGGCCGTCTCGATCAACCGGGTCACGTCGGCCATTACACGTCACCGCCCCGAAACCGGGGCGGCCCGGCCCGAAAAAGCCCCTTCTCCCGAACCCGGCCAGCCGCTAAAGTATCCTAGCTGAACCGTGGCCCCGCCGCGGGTTCGACATTTTGGGGAATGGTGTAACGGTAGCATATCCGGCTCTGAACCGGCTAGTCATGGTTCGAATCCATGTTCCCCAGTTTGCATTTCTTTCGGCTGGCAACCCATTCAATTTCTGTCGTGACCGCCTTGAGCACCCCTGCGACATTTCTTCAGTAGTCGTCAGTCGGTTTTGGGGTGTTTTCGGCAAAATCTGCTGCAATCACCAAGGCCTCAGCCATCAAGCGGGCCTGCGCAGGTGTCAACTCCAGTTCCGTGTTGGCTTCGAAGCTTTTGTAGTCAAGCTCTTCGCTTCCCGGGAACAGCCCGCTAATGTCTGCCTCCACGCTGATTTGCCACGTCTCAATGTTGACCAACCCCGCATGAATATGACCGATCACTTCGATGAACCCTTGCCGGTATTTGACAGAATTGCATCGCACTCGAAACCTGTCAGGCATACATCCTCCTGCCATCCACACGGCACATTTGCCTAAGCATGCGGCCACGGTCAACGGTAACGGTCCCCTCGCCCCGTAGCCGCCGGTCGTTGATGTTGACGGAAACTTTACAGGCAACCGTGACCACATGTCTAACCAACAGTTGGTTATTAGGCTAACCGCCGCACGGCCGATTGTCAAAAACCACCCGTTTGGCCGTCGTTTGCCCGTAGGTGGCAAGCCTCAAAAGCCATTTCGTCAACGGAATCCGGTGTTTAGGAATTGACACCGGCCCCGCCGCCGGGCAGAATCGGTTTGTTGATGTTGGAAGGCTCTCCCCCCGAATGCGGCGATGACCACGCTCCCCTGTGGTCCCCTCCCCCGGCCCTTTTTCTCCGCCCGCCGTCGTCCAAGACAGGTCAGCCTGACATGATTCCGCTTTATTCGACCGACCCCGGTCCCCAACTTGGCCGTCGCCAGTTCTTGGAAGCCACCGGTCTCGGGGCCGCGTCCTTGCTCTTGTCGGACTTGCGGCTCGCCGCGGCGGCCCCGCCGACGGGCAAGGGGAAGGCCAAGTCGGTCATCATGATCTACAACTGCGGCGCGCCCAGTCACACTGACCTCTGGGACATGAAGCCGGACGCCCCGGCGGGCGTGCGCGGGCTGTTCAAGCCGGTCGCCACCAATGTGCCGGGGATTCAGATCTCCGAACTCATGCCGCACATGACGCGGCACGCGGACAAGTTCTCCATCGTGCGGTCCGTCCATCACGGCCATTCAAGCCACAACGGCGGGATGTACTGGTCCATCGTCGGCCGGCCGTACGCGAAAGACAACACGCTCATTAACCCCTCACGGACGGACTTGCCGAGTTTCGGGACGCTGGTCGGCTGGCTGGCCCGCCGGGACGGCTACGCCGGCGCGCTGCCGCCGTACGTCATCACGCCGGAGCCGTCCTGCGACTCGTTCGTGTACATCACCCCCGGCCAATTCGGCGGGTGCCTGGGGGCCAAGTTCGACCCGTTCGTCCTCAACGCCAACCCCAACGCCCCGGCCTTCCGGCTGCCCAACGTGAGCCTGGAATCGGACATGACGCCCGCCCGCTTGGGGAACCGTCGCACCTTGCTGGGCCGGATGGAGGGGCCGGCCCGACACCCCGAACCCGAGACCGCGGACCTCGCGGTGAATCAGGACGCCGCGTTTTCGATGGTCACGTCCCCGGCCGTGCAGAAGGCGTTCGACTTGTCTCAAGAGCCGACCCGCGTCCGCGACCGCTACGGCCGGCACCGCTGGGGACAGTCGCACTTGTTGGCCCGGCGGCTGGTCGAGTCCGGCGTCCGCTTCGTCTCGACGCTGAACGGCCAGAGCATCATTTGGGACACGCACAAGGACAACTTCAACCGGATGAAGAATCAACTCGTCCCGCCGATGGAGTTGGCCTATTCCGCGCTGCTGGAAGACCTCGACGACCGCGGGCTGTTGGACACCACCCTCGTCGTGTGGATGAGCGATTTCGGCCGCACGCCGGTCATCAACGCGGACGCCGGCCGCGACCACTGGCCCTCCTGCTACTCGGTCGTGCTGGCCGGCGGCGGCATCCGCGGCGGCCAGATCATCGGCGAATCGGACAAGACCGGGGCGTTCCCCAAATCGCACCCCGTCTCCCCTGCCGACATTCATGCAACGGTGTTCGAAGCCTTGGGCTACGACCCGCGGCAAACCAGTTACGCGACCGCCGAAGGCCGACCGTACCCGCTCTCGGAAGGGGAACCGATCCGAAGGCTGTTGTGAGGGCCGGGAGCCACGGCGGGGGACGGAGCACCGAAGATCTTGGCCGTCGTCAATGGCCCGCCACTCGTCTACCACAATGGGTAGTCGCCCGGTCACAAAGGGCCATCGTCATGGTTCGATGAGTATTGCTCGGTGCCGTCCTCCTCACCGCGCCGGCGGCGTTCGCGGCGGGGCCGGCAGAGCCGGCGGGGAAGGCGAAAAAAATGCTCAACCTCGGGACGGTCGCGGTCGGGGATTACACTGGGCAGGTGTTGTTCCAGGCCCCGGCGGACGACGGCAAGGGTGATCGCGTTACGGTGATGGTTCCCAAGCCGAACGAGATGGCGGCGATTGATTCCGGGCGACTCGACATGTGGCTGTTCGCCCGCGGCGGGAAGGCCGTCGCCGTCCGCTCCCGGACGGCGACCGGGGCGCTGATCGAAGTCATTTCGGCGGGGGCGACGGCAAACGCCGTGTATTTCTTCGCCGACGCAGACCGCGCGACGATGGCGGCCGTCGCTGTTTTCGTGGACGGGGCGCCGACGGTGCTTAAAATCCCGACCCCGGTCGCTGGCCAGCTTGTCACCAGTTTCAATCGCGAGGTCGGCCCGCGCGGGCCGACGCGGATTTTTCGGCTGTACGCGGCTTTGATACGTTTTTGACGAATTTCAGACGTAAGTCCTTACGCGAGTCGTCATAAGTCCTTATTTCCCGTCCCTTCAACCCCATTCCGTATCAAAGCTGCGCGGCCGATTCTGCTTCGCGCGGCCGAGGCAGTTCTGTCGCAGGAGCAACAGCCCAAGACGAAGGTCGAGTACTAGGCGTACCAGCTATCCCAAATCGCAAGGATGAGTTTGCCGTTATGCTCAAATAGCGGGAAACTGACGGGGTAAGTTTCTTCCAAGCAAACGCCGGCTACCTCTTCGGGTCTGATTCTTGGCCGATCACGACCAGTCAGCACGTATTCGGCTTGCACCGGCGAGTCCGACTCGCCGGCATTCAACACGATACTCGCCAAAGTGGTCCTGCGGGCGGGATCGCCTTCTCGGCTCGCCGGGCACGCTCCTACTTCCAAAAGCCGGATTCCGATGGCCTCAAAGAGACGGAGGACGAAGGTCGCACAACTCATACCCGCAAGGCCAGACTCGCGGATGGCTTCCAAGGTCATGGGGTCGAATCTGATCCCTTCATCGTACTGTGCGCTGTACGGAATGGTCTTTTTCGCATAGTTCACCCTATGCGCCCTGGCGACGGTAGCAGCGATAGTCACCCCCTCGTCGGAGGTCAAAATCTTCGGCGTTACGATTACCCATCTTCGTAGTTTGGAGGTACGGTCAACGACGACCCGCGGATCGTCTTGCAGGTCGCGGTGATTCTGCAAGTGCAAGAGATGATACCGGCGGTCTGATCCACGATATACGATGGCGGCGTGGTAGCCGTCGTCCGGGAATCGTCGGAAGGCAACGCCGACGTAGTCGGGCAAATCTGTCGGGCCAACTACGTGGCTCAAATTGGCAGGCATTAGGCGTATGTGGTAATAAGCCTCTCAGCTTCGGCTAGCCCGCGTTTGTGGACTAGGGCTTCCTTGGCCCGAGTGACGAAATCCGTCCTTGCCCGCCCTAGCTTTTCCCTCGCTCTTCGCGTGACTACGAGCAACGACAGTATACACGACGGAAGGAGCCGGTCTGGAACGATCTCCCGGAATACTTCGGCGCAGGTCGAGAAAGACCCGGCGAGCAAGCGGTCGTCCATGAAATCTTGAATCTCGTCGTTAGCCTTTAATTCATCCCTCTGACAAAGCTGGTAGACCTCGCTCAGAAACCGAGCGACGGCCGATGCGTCATCGCACGACTTTGCGGCCTCTGTCGCGGATTCTATTTCTGGTTCAGATCCCTTTGAATAAACGCATTTCAATATGCTCTCGAACTTCTCCGCGAGGGCTTCCTTGAATGCCTCTTTGTCCTCATCGGAGATGGAGAACCCACCCTGCCACTTCGGCTTTGCCAACTTCTGGGATCGCGGGGCGGTGGATGATTGTAGGACAGGCATCAGACGTCTCCTTCCCGGACCAATTCCTCTAGCATTTCCGTCAGTTCGTCGAACTGCTGGCCGAGGCGGTCGGCCGGCATCGGAGTGTCTCTGTGAACCGTGTTCAAGTCGGTCTCGATCTGGCAGGCATAGGTCCTAGGTTGCTCCTCCCCTAGATCGACGGCGGTCGCCTCGTCCTGCGAAATCATCATCCTCAACGAACGCACCATTGAGACGCTCGCACTCCATTTCGTCAATCGATTGACCCGCAACCCGGAGATTGCGTGGGAGTCCCGAAATCTATTGATCTGGAAATGAAAGTCTGATGATGTCGCCGGATCGAGGTCGAAATTAAGATACCTCGACAAGATAACGTATGATTCGTCGCGCGTTTGGGTCGGCAATTCCAAGACGGCCCCGACAGCCATCCGCGTCATTGGCGGAGCCAGTTCAGTGACCCACCGACGCACTAAACTGCTAAACAGTCGTGCCCGCTCCACGAACGTCGGTGCTGCCGGAGATTCCGGCTCCGGCAGTTGACCAAAAACCTTCTCGATTGGATCGGAAAAGACCCAATCTACTCGACGCTCCTTAGCCTTTGCGTTCAGCAAAACGGCCATCCCCTCAAACCGCCCGACTTCGGCTCGCTCGCCCGTCTTGGGCTTGCCGACGCTGCTGTCTGGGTCTTGGCCGACAAGAATCTTCCAAAGCCCCTCGGTCGCCATAAGCGATCCTTCAGGATGGAAAGTCGTCAGCCGTAGTTGCAGGGCATACCACGCCTCCAGCCCAACTCTAGGCTCGCTCGGAGTTGATCGGGACATGGGCCATCTTCCTCGTGCGATTGTCCGCCCCTGCCACCAAAGACGAAATAAACTCCCGAGAGGTTCTCACCTAGGGAGCATTTTGGGTGCGCAATCGCCCACTCTCAGATTTGGTGGGTTTGAAACAGTATATACTGTGCTCTCTGGACCGTCAATCAGAAATCAGAACGTCAGAGTATTTGCCGGATCGTTGGACCATCCAGAGCCTGCCGTTGCAAAGCCCCAACGCGAAGCGTGGTGTGGCAAGGACAACGGCACTCAACGATAGTTGTTTGTTGTGAGCGAGTGTTCAGATTTTCGGTCACCGGTCTGCCTCTGGTCGGTTAAAGCAACCTTCCTCCGAACTTAACTTAATAGGGTGGATGGCAAACGGGCCGAACCCCGAATCGTATCGTTTCGCCGCGAATCGTAATCAGAAGCCTAAAACGTATCAAAGCCCACGCAAGGGACCGAGTGTACGATCCGTTTCGGGGCCGGGCGGCGAAAATCGCGTCGGAATGCGCCAAATAGGGCAAAAGGGTGTGGCGCGGGGCGCGGAGGCGGCCAAAATGGCAGTCCGGCCCCCCAAACATTTGGTGACACCCAATCCGCTCTTAAAATTCCCGCCTCACCGCTCCTTCATCAAAATCACTCTAAAACTCCTTTAACACATTTCTCACCGTCGGGTGACTCGATGACGCTCCGTTGTTCCGTCGCGGCTGCCGTTTGGCTCGCCGTCTCCGCAATCTCCGGCGCCGCCGAGAAGCCGAACGGGTACGAATCCGGCAAGGTGTGGCAGGTCGCGCTGACCATCGACGCGGCGGAGTACACGGCGATGCAGCCGAAGGGCCGGTTCGGGTTCCAGTTCGGCCCGCCGAAGAAGGAGCCGGAGAAGAAGGACGCGGACGGCCGCGAGATGCACCGCAACACCTTCGGCATGGACTTGCCGTGGGCCACGGGCGCCGTCACCGTGGACGGCGAGACGTTCGCGGCCGTCGGCGTGCGCTACAAGGGCAACGGCACGATCGGCGACGCCTCGCGCACGGCCAAGAAGTCGTTCAAGATCGACCTCGACCGCCACGGCGGGACGGGGCGGGTGCAAGGGTCGAAGTCCATTAACCTGCACTGCGGCGTGGCCGACCCGTCCAAGGCGCGCGAAGTGTTGGGGTACGGCCTGTACCGGGCGGCCGGCGTCCCGGCCCCGCGGACGGCCTTCGCCGAAGTGCGGCTGACCGTCCCCGGCAAGTTCGACAACGAACTGCTCGGCCTGTACACGGTCGTCGAGGAAGTGGACAAGCCGTTCCTGCGCGCCCACTTCAAGGGCGATAAGGGCCTGCTGATGAAGCCGGAGGGCCTGCGCGAGTTCGAGGACAAGGGGGACGATTGGGCCGCGTACAAGAAGCAGTACGCCCCGAAGCGGGAGCCGACGCCGGCCGAGGCCAAGCGCGTGATCGCCTTCGCCCGCCTGGTGCAGAAGGCCGACGACGCGACGTTCCGCAAGGAGATCGCGGACTACCTGGACATCGACGGCTACCTGCGCTACTTGGCCGTCACGTCGTACATCGCCAACTCGGACAGCTTCTTCGCCCTCGGGCACAACTACTACCTCTACTTGCACCCGGCGACGAACAAGTTCCACTTCTTGCCGTGGGACGTGGACCGGGCGTTCTCCAACCTGCCGGTCCTGGGCACGAACGACCAGCAGATGAACCTCAGCCTCACGCACCCCTACGCCGGCGCGCACCGGCTCACCGACCGACTGTTGGCGACGCCGGGCGTCTCGGAGAAGTATCAAACTCTGTTGAAGGAGTTGTCGGCCACCGTCTTCGACAAGGCCCGCCTGTTGAAAGAGCTGGCGGCCGTCGAGGCGGCGACGAAAGACCTGATCGCGAAAGAGGCGACGGCATCCGCGGCCCGCAAGGAGGGGAACGGGACGGCCGCCCCGCTCATGTTCGGCAAGCCGCCGGGGATGGCGGCGTTCTTCGAGAAGCGGACGGAGTCCGTGGCGGCGCAGCTCGCCGGCACGTCCAAGGGGCACGTCCCGACCGCCGGGTTCGGCCCCGGGGCGTTCAAGATCGGCCCAGTGCTGGCCGGGCCGCTGATGACCGAGTACGACGCGGACAAGGACGGCAAGATGTCCAAGGCCGAGTGGGCCGCCGCCGCCAAGAAGGTCTACGACGCCTGCGCCAAGACGCCCGAGGGGAAGGTGACGGAAAAGGCCCTCGCCGACGCCGTCACCGCCATGATGCCCAAGCCGCCCGAGGGCGCCCCGCAGCCGCCGGCCATGTTCCGCCCCGGCACCATGCTCGCCAACGCCATCCTGCGCCGGGCCGACGCGGACAAGGACGGCCACCTGACGCTCGACGAACTGACGGCCGCCGCGGACAAACTCTTTGTCGAAGCCGACAAGGACAAGGCCGGCAAACTCGACGAGACCGCCTTCGGAGAATTGCTGACGACGCTGTTCCCGGTCCCCAACTTCGGCCCGCCGCCGAAGAAGGACTGAGTACGACCGAAGATTTGTTAGCCGCGACGCGGAGGCTTTGCGCAGCGGAGCGCGTCCCGCGAGCGTCACCCGTGTCGGCGACCTTCGGTCAGTGGCGACAGTCTTGGGA
>JAYUGD010000901.1:0-3697 GCA_043767785.1 Zavarzinella sp.
GCCAAAAACAACCCCAACCGTCACCGCGTCAGCCAATACCGCACGGCTTCCAGCGCGAATGTCGATGTCAACAGCGTCAACCCGACGGCTAACAACCCCCCAATTATCAACACGCCGATCCCCTCCGAGGCGAGCAATAAACCCACCCGCCATCGAGAGCCGCCGATGTGGTGCAAGATTTCGATTTCCCGCCGCCGCAGTCGCAACGAAAGCCCTTGCACCAACCCCAGCAACATCAACGTCGCCACGCCGACGACGGCCAGCGCCGCCAAGGCGAACGTGCGGACCGTGACGACCGTCCCCAAAAGGTCGGCCATCACGCGGCTCGGCTCGACGATTTGGTTCTTGTTGTCCGCGGCCTGGTAGCGGCCGAGCAGGCGGGTGGCCGATTTTTCGTCCGCTGGGACGACGATGACGGCCGAGACGGGGAAGTCGTCCGGCTTGCCGTGGAAGTGGAAGGAGGTCACGTTCTCGGCCGTCACCTCGTTGTACTCGGTGATTTCCGGGTCGGGGCCGCCGGGGTGAACCTTGGTCACGTCGTCGTGGCCGTGGCCGATGCCCTCGATCACCCACGCGGTCTTGAGGCTCACGAAAATGGCGTCGTCGTCGGCCGTGTCCGCGGGGGCCAAGACGCCGGTGACGCGCATGCGCAACGGCGCCACGCCGGCCACGTCGAACGCCTGCTCCGGGCTGGAGACGATAAAATCGCCCGGCTTCAGCCCGCGCTGTTTCGCTACGCGCCAGCCGAGGACGCAATCCCCCAAGCGGGTCAGTGGTGAACCGGCGGCCACGGTCAGCCCGCGGAAGTCAAAGTAATCGGCCCCGGTGGCAACGATCGGGTCTTGCTTGGACTTGAAGCGGACGTACAGGGGGATCGGCGTCCCCAAGCCGGAATCGGCGATAGCCTGCACGTCCGCGTAGGTCATCGGCGGGATCGGCTTCGAGCGGAAGTACAGCGCGTTCAGCGTCAGTTCCAGGGCGCTGCCGCGCGAGCCGATCAAGAGCGGCGTCCGCTCGGCCCGCGCCGCGAGGTGACGTTCGCCTTGCTTCGCCAACACCCACAGGCCGCCGGGGATGTACAGAGCCACGGCGACGGCCCCGATCAAAAGGGCCGTCTTCCAGCGGTGGAAGCGCAGGTAGCGCCACGCGAGGTAGAGGACGGAACTCACGCGGCGGCCCCCGCGTGAACGAAGCTCATGAAGTCGATGACGCGGTCGAAACGGGACAGCAAACTGTGGTCGTGCGTGACCGTCAACACCGTGGCCCCGGCCTCTCGGGCGGCGGCCAACATCGCGTCTAGCACGCGGGTCTTGGCGGCCGGGTCGAGGTTGCCGGTCGGCTCGTCGGCGAGCAAGAGCGGCGGCCGCGTCACCAGCGCCCGGCAGACGGCGACGCGCTGCTGTTCCCCCTGCGAGAGGTTGCCCACGGGGCGCTTGAGTTTGTCCGCGATGTCCATGCTGGCGGCCAAGGCCGCGGCTCGCTCCCGCACGGAACCGTCCAACGTCAACCCGCCGACACGGTACGGCAGCAGGATGTTGTCCGTCACGTTCAGGTAATCCAGCAGGCCGAAGTCTTGAAAGACCATCCCCACCGTGCGGACGCGCATGGCCCGCGCCGCGGCGTCCGACAGTTTCCCCGGCTCGACGCCATTAACGCGCAATACCCCGGCGGCCGGCCGCTTGATGCCGGCGATCAGGTGCAGCAGCGTCGTCTTGCCGGACCCGCGCGGGCCGATGAGGGCGACGCGCTCCCCGGCCGCCACGTCCAGCGCGTCGATGTGCAGCGCGAAGCCGCCGTGCGGATATTGGAAGTGCAGCCCGGCGGCGTGGATCACGGCGTCTTCCTCCGCACCGGCGCCGGGGCGGCCCGCCGTTCGTCCAGCACGGCCAGCGTGTCGATTTTCCAGCGGCCGTCGCGGGGCCGGATGGTCAACTCGCCGTCGTACTCCGCCGAGCGCGTGTGCGTGTGCCCCCGGTGGGTGACGGCCGCTTCCATCACCCAGACGCATTTGGCCCGGAAGCCGGGGCCGTCGTCCAGTGGCGTCAAGTCGGCGGTCTTCACCGTCACGTTTCGCACTCGCACCCGCCCGGCCTGATCGGGGGCGTCGAGCATTTTGCGGATCGACAGGTACGCCTCGCGCAGCAGCGGGCCGGACACAGTCTCAGCCAGTGTGTCGTACACCGCCTCCTCGTCCCGGCAGTCGAACGCCCGGTACGCTTCCGTGAGCATCCGCCAGACGAGCCGCTTGGAATGCTCGTCGTCCGGCACGGGAACCGCCGGCGCCCTGCTCAACACGCCCACTTGGCCGACCGGCCACAGACCGGCGGCCACGGCGATCACGGCCAAGAAGCCGACGAGCCGGGAACTCCGCGAGCGGAACGGCGGGAAGCCGGGGACGACCCATAAAAAGCCCAGCGTCCCGATGATAAGACTCGGGACCGGCAGCAGACATCGCGGCACAAGTTCCGGCAACGGCGGGAGCGCCGTGTCGTCGGCCGACTGATCCTTCCACACGAACGTGGGGTTGGTGGCCGAGAGTGTCGCCGGGTTGTCGCCGGAGTTCACCCACAGCGGCGACTCCGTCACCGGGCCGTTGAAGATGTCCAGTTTCAGAACCACCGCGCGCGGCCGGGTCGTCATGGGGACGTTGAACGTGAACTGGAAGAAGACGGCCGCCGGGGCCACGTCGGCCGGGCCGGGGACGGCCTCGATCTTCGCGAGCGTCTGCCGCAGGTAGCGCACAGGTTCCGACACGGGCATCGCGGGCTGGCCGTCCACGGCCAGCGAAACCTTCGAGAGCAGCCACGCGCGGACGCGGTCGCCGAGGGCGGGAAGTGTTCCGACCGCTTTCAGGTCCAGCCATTCGGCACCGACGCGGGGCCGGGCGACGATCTCCACGCGCACGGCCCGCGGTTCCACGGAGAGCGAGGCCCACACGGGCGAGTTGTAATAGCGCTGGAAGCGCAGGCCGCGGAAGCGGGACTTCCACGGGTCGCCCCAGTCGAGCCGGAAGCTGACGGGGAGTTTCAAGAAATCGAAGTCCGAGACGGGGACGCCCGCGTGATACGCGACGAAGCCGATGACGGCCGCCGGTGGCTTTAGGTGAATGTTCGCCGGCTTGCCGGATAACGGATAGCGCACTTCCGCGAACGTGACCGGCTCCCCCGGCGGCCCGCCCGGCGGCAGCGGCTCGCCCGTGACGGCGTCCCGCGTCACGCGGCGGCGTGGCTCCACGGCAGTCACCCGGCCGCGCAGAGTGTTGTCCCCGTCGGTCTCGATCACCCAGCCGCGGTCCATGAACCGTTGCTGGGCGAGTGACGGCTCGGCCCGCGCGCCGTCGGCGGTCAGCTCGGCGAACACGGCTTGGCCCGCCGGGCCGATTTCCAGTTCCAGCCGGACTTCCGTCTCGGTGACGAAGAGTTGGGCAACCGTCGGGGCCGTGATCGCCTGATTCGGGTCGGTCGGGTGGGCGACGGCAGTGGGCGGGCCGGCGAGCGCGAGGACAGCCAACAGGGCAAGCCGTCTTGACGCGGTTACGGCGGGTGGGTTACACGTTGGCACGTTCAAGATGACGGTTGCCGTGGGCAATGTATTCGCGTCATCTTATCCCGCCGCCGGAGACCCCGTGAGCAAGAACAACACGATCTGTTGGGCCGACATCCTTGTGACCGACTTGGACACTGAGGGCAACCGCATC
>JAYUGD010000902.1:0-10159 GCA_043767785.1 Zavarzinella sp.
GCTGCTCGGCCGGACGTATCTGCGCCGGCGCCGCCGCACGGATGAAACCCAGTGCCTGCTCGACCTCCTGCAATACCACCAGCGCCGCAACGAGGCCGCCAGTACATCACACCGAAAAAGAAAACGCAAACTCAAGAGATTCGCTGCGCTGTAGTGTTAAGTCGTCCCAGACAAAATCGCCGATGGTTGCCATCGAGGTGGATGTAGTGCCACTGCTGGAACTGCTGGCGCTTTCTGTCCCGCTGCCGGAATCGCCGCCAGATCCCGATCCGCTGCTTCCGGACCCGGAACTCGTCATGGTAGAGGAGCCGGACCCGCCGCTAGAGCCGGCCCCGCTTCCGGACATAGTACCGGATGTCGAGCTGCCCGCAGAACCGGACCCGCTGCCCGACATCGTGCTCGACCCACTCCCCGACATCGTGCCCGATCCGGAGTTGCTCCCCGACCCGGACCCGCTCAAGGCGTACCACAAGGTCTGGCTGGTCCCCTCGCCCACGGTGAACACGCCGGTCCCGAGTGGGTCGCCGTTTGGCGCGGACGCCGTGTAGGCATACGACCCGGAGGATAACTCGGCGGAGGCCGTCCCGCCCGACCCGGTGGTGACGCCGTCGGGCGCGGAGTAGTCCATGTGGCTGTACGCGACGCACACGCCGGCCACGCCGGCCTCGCCGCCGTCCCACGCCCCGTTGCCGTTGGCGTCGGCGAAGGCTTGGACATGCAGGCTGCCGGCCGGCGCATCCCGGCCTTCCATCGATTCTAGGCGCAGGTCACGCCGGTGCGAGTAAACGCCCTTCGTGGCGCGGAGATGGGACAGCAGGAACCGGAAGAACGGGGACATGGGAGAGCGTCCTGTCTTGGGTGTCGAGTTAAAATGATGTTCGGAACTTTAACCCGGCACGGATGCCCATGCCCAATCTTTTTTGATTCTCAAATACTATTAATCCCACTTGCATGGATCATTCCCCGTCACTTTGGAGGGGGCGCAAGCCGGCGGCGGCGGATTTCCTCGAACACCGGCTCGAACATCGGCTCCAGCGTCGCGGCGCCGTGGCCGCTCAGGTGCCCGGTGTCGCGGTAGAACGACCCGCCGGCGTTGAACGGCAGAATGCGGTCCGGGTCGTCCTTGGCCCGGAAGTACGGCAGCGGGTCTAAAACGGTGACCCCGCGCTCGGCCAGAAGTGGGCGCAGCTCCGCGTACATCGCCTCAACCGGGTCGTGGACATGCGTGGGCAACGCCAAGTCGGCCGGGTCCCGCCCGCGCATGGCGTACCGGGTGAGCGTCAGCGGCACGTCGAACGGGTACGTGGGGACTTCCCGCATGAAATAGACGCGCGGCCCGGCGGCCCGGATGTCTTCCATCGTCTTCAGCAGTTTCTCCGTCGCCCCCGCTTCGGCCAAGTGCATGTGCCAGCGGCCGGCCAGCAGCACCGCGTCGTAGTGTTCCGCGCGCAGGTGGGCCAGCACGGCGTCGTTGTAATCGCGGGTCCGCGCGCTCCGCGCGCCCGGGTACGGCGGGACGTAGTCGGCGATCGGCGCCCCGCCCGCCCGCGTGGCCGCGCGGGCCGGGATGCCGGTCTTCTGGGCGAGGGTGTCGATCGCCGGCAGGACGGCCATCGCGTAACTGTCCCCCCAGACCAACAGGCCGGCGGGGGCGTCGGCGTCGCCGAACCGCATTAAGTTGTTGGCCACGTCCGACGATTCGATGCCGCGGGTGTACCGCGGGTCCATGATGCCGGCCGCGGCGTACTCCCGCGCCGCAGCCGGCAGGCGGCTCGGCACGCCGTCGGCGTGGTCAATGGCGACGGCGGCGCCCACCAAGACGGCGAGCGCCGCCGCGGCCCCGGCCACCAGGCGCGGGCGGGCGCCGAGCAGCCGCTTGACGCGGAAGGGAGTTTCGACGAACCGCCACGAAATCGCCCCGGCGACCACGCTGGCGGCGACCAGCCCCAGCCGATCCGCCACGGACAGCGGACCCAAGCTGTAATACTTGGCGAAGACGATCAGGGGCCAGTGCCAGAGGTACAGGGAATAGGAAATCTTCCCCACGAACACGACCGGCGCCGCCGCGAGCAGGCGGTTGACGGCGGGGAGCGGGCCCGCCCGCCCGCCGGCCCAAATCAGCAGCGCCGCCCCCAACACGGGTGGGACGGCGGCGAACCCCGGGAACGGCGTCGAGCGGTCGTACAGGAAGACCGGGACGATAATCCCCGCCAGTCCCGCGAGCGCCGCCAACTCCCCGCGCCAAGACCGCCCGGCGCCCCCGGCGGCGGGGCAAAAGGCTAACAGGGTGCCGACCAGCAGTTCCCACGCCCGCGAGTGGATGTAGTAGAACGCCGAGGGGTTGTGCCGCTGCGTGCCCAAGACACTGATGACAAAGCTGACGCCGAGGGCGACGACGGACAAGCGGACAAGCGCCCGCGTCCGCCCCCGGCGGCCCAGCCACCACATGACCAGCGGCACGACGAGGTAAAACTGCTCCTCGACCGCCAAGGACCACGTGTGCAGCAGAGGCTTCACCTCGGCCGCCTGCTCGAAATACCCGGTTGACCGACAGAAGTGGACGTTGGCGATCAGCGAGAAGAGCGCCCAGACGGAGTGGGCCAGCGAGACGTAGTGCTGCGGCAGCATCAGGCGCCAACCGGCGACCAACGTGACGGCCACGACCACCGCCAAGGCCGGGAAGAGCCGCCGGACGCGCCGCGCCCAGAAGTCGGCGAGCGAGAACGTCCCCGCGGCCAAGTCCTTGCGGATGAGGCCGGCGATCAGGTAGCCCGAGATGACGAAGAAGACGTCGACGCCGACAAAGCCCCCCGGCGCGCTCAGGCCGGCGTGGTGGAAGAGGACGCTCAGGACGGCGACGGCCCGGAGGCCGTCCACGTCCGGCCGGTAGCTTAGGTGTTGACTCATCGCTCCGGGGGATTGCGCGGGCAAGGGCCGGAGTAAGATCGGCGCCGGGGGCGGGGCCGCTAAAGGAAATCACAGCCGGCTGCGGACGCGGGCCTCTTCGTAGGTGGCTTCCAAGTTCAGCAGGACGTGCCCCAAGCCGCCGAGGGCCAACGGCAGTTCCGGCAGCGGCCCGCCGACCGCGAGCGAGCGGATTCGCAATTGGAGCGCGCCGGCCTCCTTCACCCGCACCGGGCGGTACGACACGGCCGTCAGCGGGGCCGTCGCCGGTGTCGGCCGGTCTGGGGCCAAGTGGGCCATCAATTCGTCGAACGGCCGGGAGTGGTGGTCGGTGACGACGTCGATCACGATCAGACCGACGGCCCGCTGCACATAAGCCGCGCACTTGGCGGCGAAGGCCCGGCGAGTCTCGTCGCGGTCCTTGTTGCCGGGGGAAACGAGTTCGACGGCCGCCACCAGCGTTGGCCCGCCGGAGGTCGAAAACACGCGGACGCCGAACTCCGGCGGCAAGGCAATCGGGATCGTGAGGTCGGCGGTGTCCAAGACCGGGACCGCTTCCGTCAGCGTTGCAACCCCGCCGTCATCATCGAGAAAGTGGCCGCCGGGCGCTCCGGTTCCGGCGTCGTCGGCCGGTTCGTCCTGCCACGTCGCCACGTCCACTTCAATCCGCGGGCCGGCGTGGACTTGGCCTTCCGCGAAATAGCCCCGCGGCAGTGATACGTTCAGCGCGTCGGCGATGGCCGTCGCCCAGCGCCCGTGGAACGCCTCCCAGTGCCGGCGCCCGGCCAGCGGCGGGTGAAAGTGGTCGAGCAGTGGCATCGCGGCAACCTCCCTTCCACCCATCTTAATGATTAAACAGGAACTCTTTGGTGTTCAGCAAGGCCCACACCACGTCTTCCAGCCCTTGCTGTTGGTCCTTGGCCCCGGCGACGTGGGCGAGGTTCCGCTTCAACTCGAAGTCGGTCGGCGGGCGGCCCAGCGCCGCCAGGTAGTATTCCTCGATCACGGCCTTCGCCGGGGTCTTGGCCTTCATCAATTTCGACAGCCGGCCGTCGCCGGCCGTGATCTTCCCCTCGATCTCGTCCGAGTTGGACAGGAGCAGCACTTGGGCCAGCGTGGCGCCGGGGGAGCGCTCGCACTCGCACACGGTCACGCGCTTGGGGCGGTCGAACGTGTCGAGGAACGCGGACCCGAAGCCCTCGTGCGGCAAGTCCACCGCCCGCGCGGTTTGGCTCATGCCGCTGAAGTTGGCCCGGTTGCCCGTCACTTGGTTGACGGCGTCAAAGAACACCTCCGCGTACATGCGGCGGGCGTAGTAGCGGGCGAAGTTCTGGTTGTCGTGCTTGTTGAACTCCGTCGGCTCCGCGGAGAGTTGATACACCCGGCTGGTGACGATCACGCGGATGATCTTCTTCACGTCGAACTTGGCCGTGACGAAGTCCTTGGCCAAGGCCTCCAACAATTCCGGGTTCGACGGCGGGTTGGTCTCGCGCAGGTCGTCCACTTCGTGGTACAGGCCGCGGCCGAGGAAGTGGCCCCACAGGCGGTTGACCATCGCCTTGGCGAAGAACGGGTTGTCCGGCTTGGCCATCCAATCCACCAGGGCGTGCCGGGGGTCTTCCTCCGGGCTGAACTTGAG
This sequence comes from Zavarzinella sp., assembly GCA_043767785.1. Lineage (GTDB taxonomy): Bacteria > Planctomycetota > Planctomycetia > Gemmatales > Gemmataceae > Zavarzinella. The sequence continues at coordinate 4,544 of JAYUGD010000902.1, forward strand.
TTCGTCGCCGTCGAGGAACTTCGGCTCCGGGCTTTTGCCGGTCAGCGGGTTCTTCTCGCCGGTGGTGACGGTCGCGCTCGCGTAGTACGGCGGCGGCTCGCCGAAGTTCTTGCGGCCCAAGCGGGCGAAGAAGCCAGCCAGCCCGTAGTAATCGCCCTGGCCCCACCGCTCATACGGGTGGTGGTGGCACTTGGCGCACTGCAAGCGGACGCCGAGGAAGATTTGGGCCGCGTCCGCAGTGTTCTGGTGAAGCTGGTCGTCGCGGTTTTGCCAGTACCAGTTGATGGCGGGGGAGTCCTGCCACTCGCCGGCGGCGGCCACCACGCCGCGGACGAACTCGTCGTACGGGCGGTTGCGGGCGATCATGTCTTTGATCCAGTTGTGGAACGCATACGCCGCGTTGTTCGACCCGGCCAAGTTCGAGTTCCGCAGGATGCTGCCCCATCGCATGGCGAAGAACGCCGGGTAGTCTTTGCTGTCCAGCAGCCGGTCAACCAACTTCTCCCGCTTGTCCGCGGCGCCGTCCGCGATGAACGCCTTCGCCTCCTCGGCCGTCGGCAGGCGGCCGCACAAATCGACCGTCACGCGGCGGATGTACGTCGCGTCGTTCACGACCGGGGACGGCTTCAGCCCCAGCTTCTTCCATTTGGCGACGGCATGTTCGTCCACGTAGTTGAGGGGCTTGAACTCGGGGATGGCCGTCAGGGCCGGGCCGTGCGGGACCATGCCGCGGAAGACGGCCACGTAGCCCATGTGCCGGGCCATGACCGCCGACTCGCCGCGCTGACTGCCGGCCTCGACCAAGCCGTCGGCGTCCACGCGGGCGACCACGTCGAGATTGCTGAAGAACTCGGATTGCCGGGTTACGTCCCGCGCGGTGCCGTCCGAGTATTCGGCGGTGACCGATAGCTGCTGCGTCCGCCCCGGTTGCAGCACGCGGTCGGCCGGGTCGATCGTGAGCTTCACGACTTTGGGGACGCTCGGGGCCGAGGCCGGCGCGCCGGCCGCGATCCATTGGCGAACGATTTGGTAGTCGTTGCCCCCCTTGGCCATCTTCCGGCCGCCGCCGTGCGGGACTTGGCCGGACGCCTTCAGCAAGAACGTGCTCTGGTCCGGAGCCGCCGGAAAAACGCGCCGGCCGCGGGCTTCCCGCGTGATCGCATCGAAATCGAACTGGGCGTCGAACCCGAAGAGGGAGAGCTTAAAGCCGTTCTGCCCGCTGGCCTTGCCGTGACAGCCGCCGGCGTTGCAGCCGAGCTTGCTCATCAACGGCATGACTTCCGTCCGGAAGTCGATGGCCCGCCCGTCCCCGAACCCGGTGACGGTGACGGGGACTTCCAACGTGGAAGCGCCGAGCGACACCTGAATGACGGCCTTCCCGTTGCCGGCCGGCTTCACATAGCCCTTCTCATCGACGGTCGCCACGGCCGGGGCCGTGCTGGCGTACTTGGCCGCCCGCGTCCGGTCCTGGTCCCCCTCCTTAATAAGCAGTTGTCGCCCGGCGAAGGCGTCCGCGAACGCGACACTTGGGACGTTCGGGACCAACTCCGCCTTGGCGGGAGCCGCGAGGCCAACAAGGGCCGACACCAACAGGAGAGCCTGTTTCATGAGGTGAGATACGCTGGGGGAAGGAAATCGGGCGGGCAACGGGGCGGGCCAGGCGGGTATGGGAATCGTAGCGTGGGGCGAAGGCGGAAGCAAGGGAGCAACGCGGCGGGTCAGACGTTGCCCGCCAACACGTCGGCCAAGTTTTGTTGGCCGTAAATGACGCGAACGACATCAACACCCATTGGAGCGGGGCGGTAGACGAACAAGTACTTCCGGAATTTTTTGATCTTCCCCCACCGCAAATCCGTGGCCGGCAAGCCGGCGACAACCACGGGCGAACCCAGCAAGGGAAATTGCGCGTAAAATTTGGCCGTCGCACGGAGGGAGTCAAGGAAAGACTCGGCGAGGTCTTGACCGAGGGGCCGGAGGTAGGCGTCGATCTGAACCACATCCGCGTCCGCGGACGGCAGGAAGTCATAGTGGAAGGCCATCACACTCCCTTTGCGGCGTGATTTGCCCGGCAGCGCGCCCGGAGGTCATCCCACGCAGCGTCGTCCATTCTTCGGCCCGGCCCGCTCGCCAGCCCTTCTTCAATGAGCTGCTTCAGCCACGCCATCGCCTTCGCGTACTCGGCGGGCCGCTCAATCTTGGCCCGTTCCATCCGCTCGTTCAAGAGCCGGTTTTCTTCGGCCAGTTCGGCCATGTCCCCGGCTTCTTCCTGGCGGATCAGGTCTTGGACGTACTCGGCGGCCGTGGCGAAGCCTTTGTCGCGGCGTTGCGACTCCACGAACGCCTTCTGCGATTCGGAGAGTTCCAACGATAGGGTTGCCATGATGATCCTCCTGGGGAGTTAAATCCCATTAAATCAAATCCAGCCGCCGGGTCGTGGACCGGGCGCGGTTGCACTCGATGCACGTCCCCTGGATGACGAGGGTGTGGCCGGCCATTTGGAACTGGCGCTGGGCAGCGATTTCCGCGATGGCGGCCTCGATGGCCGGGTGCTGGAACTCGATCATCTTGCCGCAGAGGTTGCAGACGAGGTGCTCGTGGCGGGGGTAGCCGTAGTCGTGCTCGTAGACGACGCGGGCGCCGAGTTCCATCTTCCGCAGCAGGCCGGCGTCCACCAACTTCGTGAGCGTGCGGTACACCGTGGCCCGGCTGATGCCGGAGCCGGCCCCCTCCAAGTCTTTCAATAGGTGGTCGGCGTCGAAGTGGCTGTGGCGGGCGAAGATGTGTTCGACCAGGTCTTTTTGCTGGTCGGTGAACCGTTGGGGCGTCGCCCGGCTGACGAGGTACTCCCGGAACTTCTCCACCGGGGACTGGGTGACGGCGACGGCAGGTAACGACACGGGCGCCTCCCAAGCACGGAATCGGGCCAATGCCCGTATTCTAGCGGGCGGCCCCGGCTTAGGAACAGCGGGCGGCGAGGCGGCCGAGGGCGGCCGCGAACTTCGCGGGCGTGTCGTACACGCCGGCCAAGATCTCCCGGCGGACGCGGGCGACCAAGTCGGCCCGGATTCCTGGCTCCGTCGCGGTGGCAGTCATGGTCAAACCTTCCTGGTTCGGACACTCGGGCGGGGTGGTTCGTCGAAGGAGTCGGTTCCGGGTCGACGCCCCACGCGGGCGGCGTGGCGCGGGTTTCTTCATGGCGGGGTCTGCTCTCGGGTCGGCGGCGGCTGGGAAGTCCGCCCGCCACGCCAAGTATGCCCGACGATCCGGGCCGTACCGGTCGGCCGCAAACAGAATTCGATTCACGGAGGGGCTCCGCAGTGCGGGGGGGGTGCATTGTGCCGCCGGAAACCAGACCGATAATAACGGAATCCCGTGGTTGCCCCGGAACCCGCTTCCCACTCGGCCGTCGCGGCGAAAGGACGGCCTCGGCTCTTCGCCGTTGACCCGTCGATCAACCGACCCGTCATGGCTTCTCTGTCTTACCAAATCGGCCCATTCTCCGCGCGGCTTGCGGGAAAGTTACCGCGCTTTGCGAACCGTTTCGATTCCGGCGGTCTATTGCGCGGTTACTGCGGGCCGTGCCCAACATGCGAGTGTGACGGCGGGCCGCGAGACGAAAACGCGCCGCGCGCGAAAACGCGGTTGAGTCGCGGCGCGTCGCGCGAAGGCTTTGCGCAGCGGAGCGCGGACCGCCTGACATCAATCGCTTGCCGCCGAAGCAGTCATAGCCCGCTGCGCAAGCAAGGGTCGGCGACTTCCAGTTGGTGGCGGCTTCCCGTGACGGCGGGGTCGCCGACCATTGCTCGCGCGGCGGGCTATGACTGACGGCGAGGGGAGCAACTTTTCGCGGGCAGTCCGCGCTCCGCCGCGCGAAGCTTCCCGCGTCGCGGCGAAACGGTCGCGGCGCGCGCAAAAAAACATCCCGCCTCGGGGCGGGATGGGGAAGGGGGAGTCGCCGTCGTGATGCCGCGGCGGGGGAGCCGCTAAGTAAAACGGGCCGCGTGGCCCGGTGATCGAGAATGAGTCGGGGCGGTGGCGCGGGGGAGTTCCGGTTCCCCCGCGGCCTCTTCGTCCGCCGGCCCCGCCGGGGCGTTCGTCACGCTCCCGAGGGTCGGTGACGACTGCTAATGCGAGTGCCGTGCCACGGCCCGGCCGCTGAACGACGGATTCGCCGCAAATGATGATGACTCAGGGTGATGAGAAAATAACGGCGGCGAGTCGCGACACGGGCTGGGCACGGGAATGGAAAAAATTACACGCCGGGCATGGCGGTTATTTCAAAGCGGGGGTGCGAAAGGGGGAAGGAATGAAAAATGTTCGCCTCCGGCGAACAGGAAGTGGCGAGCCGGGCGGGAAGCGCGGCTCGCCTTGGACGCGGGCGGCTTAGCTGGCAACCGTCTTCAGCTTCCCGGAGGTGGTGCTGAAGGTGTTGTTCGACTGCTGGCCGAGCGTGCCGATCGCCGTGAGGCAAACGACGATGATCAGCGCCAGCATCACAGCATACTCAACCGCCGTGGGACCGTCTTCCCGTCGCAGGAAGGACACGACTTTTCGGTAAAGGGGACGCATGGGGTGGCTCTCGGGTGATCGAAATTGTCGGAAAAAAGGCCGGGCGGCGCCTCTCGGGCCGCCCGGCCGAAAGCCACGTCGTTCAGCTCGCGGTCGCCGTGAGCTTGCTGCCGATGTTGCTGAACGTGTTGTTCGCCTGTTGGCCCAGGGTCGTGATGGCGACGAGGCACACCACGATGATCAGGGCGAGCATGACGGCATACTCGACGGCCGTCGGTCCGTCTTCCTTTTGCAGGAAGCGGACCACTTTCTTCATCAAACGGTTCATCGCAGAATCTCCCGGTTTTGCCGAGTTGGCCTCGGACACAGTTTTTGCGGGCGGAACGCATAACCGCCCCAACACGCAAAACGTAGAAAACCGAGCGAACCCCTGCGCGCCGAATGGCCGGGTTAAGCCGGGGAATCCGCCGAAGAATTTCGGGTTGGCGCGGTTGTGCCGATTGGCGCGGAGTTTGACGGCTCGGGGAGGGGGCGAAGGGGCGGACCAGAGATGTGACGGAAGAGCGTGAGCCACCTCGAAAAGCACGGGAACCGGGCGGGAGCATCGTCGCTTTTCGCTCCGCGAAACGATTGGCCGTTCACCCGTGGGCGGCTGGCCCGTGGGGCGGGAAGCGTGACTTTTCGCGGAACGAAAAGCGACGAATGGCCGGGCGCGGAGCCGGAACCCACGGCTACGGTCGGCATTCTTGTTAGCCGCGACGCGGAGGCTTTGCGCAGCGGAGCGCGTCCGGGACTCTTCGTTGCCGCGAAACGGTCACGGCCCGCCCGGTAAGGTCGCGTGCCCCGGGTGGAAGCCGCGCAAGTCCCCGATGTAGCGGTTGGACTCGAAGACGGACAGAATCGTCCCGTCGGCGGCCCGTTGCAGGATCAGGTCGCCGGGGAGCCATTGGGCCGCGGGGACCTTTTCCCAAGAGTACCAGTCGGTCTGGGCGCGCTTGTACGTCACGCGCACGTCGATCACTTCCTCAGTCTTCTTGCCGCCGTCGTCCCAGCGGGTGCGGCGGCCTTTCCACGCGACTTCCCACGTCTTGGCGTCCGGCGGCGGCG
>JAYUGD010000903.1:0-3684 GCA_043767785.1 Zavarzinella sp.
GGACGCGCTCCGCTGCGCAAAGCCTTCGCGTCGCGGCTAACAAGAATGGCCAACGTCGTTGCGAATCAATCACCGCTTCAAGATCGTCCCCAACAGCGACAGCACGCTCTCCGGCTGGAACGGCTTTTGGAGGATGGCCGACACGATCAGGTTCTCCAACTTCCCTGACAATTCTTCCGGGGCGAAGCCGCTCATCAGAATAATCTTCAAGTCGGGCCGTTTTGCCCGCAGTTCGCGGGAAGTCTCCAAGCCGTCCATGCGGGGCATGAGCAGGTCGATCATGGCCGCGTCGAAGTGGCCGAGCCGTTCGCCGAAGCGGTCCACGGCTTGGCGGCCGTCGTCGGCAGTCAGCGTCTGATACCCGGCTTTTTCCAAGACCGCCTTCAGGACCAGTTGCACCGCCTTGTCGTCCTCCACGATGAGGATGTGGCCGTGCGCGGATGTCGGGGCCGGGCCGACGGGCGCCGGGGCCGGCGGGGAAACTTGTCGGTGCGATCTGGGGAAGCAGACGCGGAAGGTCGTTCCCCTGCCAATCGCGCTGTCCACGAACAGTGCCCCGCGGTGCGCTTGCACGATCCCCAACACGGCCGCGAGGCCCAGGCCGCGCCCGGTGAACTTGGTGGTGAAGAACGGGTCGAAGATTTTCCCGAGCGTCTCGGCCGTCATGCCGACGCCGTCGTCGGCCACTTCGAGGAACACATACTCCCCGGCCTGCGCGGCCCGGTTGCCGTAGGCGGCGGCCATGTCTTGGGCGAGCAAGTGCCGCACGCCGGTCTTCACGCGGACGTTGCCCGCGCCGTCCCGCAGGGCCTCGGACGCATTGAGGAGCAGGTTCATTACCACCTGCTGCACCTGGCTCTCGTCGCCATCCGTCAGGGGCAGTGGGTCGGCCAAGTCGCACGTCAGGGTGGCCTTCCGGGAAATGCTTACGGTCAGCAGGGCCGACATATCCGTCACCAACTTGGTGAGGCTCACCGACTTGACGGCCATCGTCGCCTTGCCGGTGTACGACAACAGTTGCCGGGTGAGGGCCGCCGCCCGCTTGGCCGCCTGCTCAATCTGCTCGATCATCTGAATCGCCCGGGCATTTTGCCCGACTTCGCCGCGCAGCAAGGTGGCGAAACCCAGCACGGGCGTCAGCAGGTTGTTGAAGTCGTGGGCGATGCCGCTCGACATCACGCCGAGACTTTCCAGCTTCTGGGCGTGCCGCAAGTGGGCCTCGGCCTTGAGGCGGTCGCTGACGTCGCGGAAGGCGACGACCGCCCCGGTCGGCTTCTTCTCCCCCGGCTCGAAGACGGGCGTGACGCTGTCGGCGATGGGAACCGCGGAGCCGTCGCGGCGCCGCAAGAGCGTCCCGTCCGCCACCTCCGCGGGCCGCCCCGTCCGCAGCACCTGCTTGGTCGGGTCGGCGCCGTCCTGAACCGCGAAGACGGCTTGCACCGGCTGTCCGCGGGCCTCCGCGGCCCGCCACCCCGTCACGCGCTCGGCCGCCGGGTTCAGCAGCGTCACTCGGCCTTGGGAGTCCACGGCGATCACGCCGTCCCCGATGCTGTTGACGGTCGCCTTGTACCGCGACTCGCTCTCGCGCAACTTTCTCTCGACGTCGTGCTTGTGAAGGCCGAGTTCGATGGCCGTCTTCAGGTCACGGTCTTGACAGGGCTTGTGCAGATACCCGAACGGCTCCGTCACCTTGGCCCGCAACAGAGTGTCGTCGTCCGCGAAGGCGGTGAGGTAGATCACCGGAATGTGCAGGGCCTCGCGGATTTGCTCGGCCGCCGCGATGCCGTCCGCGCCCCCCTTGAGCCGGATGTCCATGAACACCAAGTCCGGCTTGAGTGACTTGGCCAGCCGGACGCCGTCCGCGGCCGTGTCCGTCATGGCCAAGACGTGATGCCCGAGGTTTTCCAAGCGGCCTTGCAAGTCCAGCCGGATCACGGCCTCGTCTTCGACGATCAAAATGTTCGGCATGCGGGTGTCACTCGGGAAGGGTCCGCCGGATGTTATTCTAAGGCCACGCCTCCGCGGGCCGACAGGAATTCCCCCATGACGCGATTGCGTCCGTCAATGTGGGCCGCGCAACCCGCCTTGCCTCATTTTCGCCAAGGGTGGTACACTCTCCCCGTTACCGCCCCCGACAAGGATGTCGATTCATGGCCGCTTGCGCCCTTCCCGCCCCGGACCGCACGGCCCGGCGCGTCTTCCTCGCCGCCATGGTCGCCCTCGTCGTCGGCGTCAGCGTTCAGTACAGCGCCAAGGTGCTGTCCCCGCGGGCGGACGGGTTCACGCGCGGGGCGATCAACCGCTGGGCCAACCAGCTTCAGGACATGGAGGGCGGGGAGAACATCCACGCCAAGTACAACTACCCGAACCCGCCGGTCATGGCCCAACTGCTGTGGCCGGTGTCGGAACTCGCCACCGCCAGCCCACTCGCCGGGGCGCTGGCGTGGTTCTACCTCAAGGTCGGGATGGCCCTGCTGTGCTTCCGTTGGGCGTTCCGGATCGTGGAGTCACCGACGTTCCGCGTCCCGATCTGGGGGAAGATGCTCGCGGTCGTCTTGGCCGTCCGGCCCATCCTCGGGGACCTCACCCACGGGAACATCAACGTCTTCATTTTATTCGTGGTGATGGGCTGCCTGTTCGCGTTCTCGCGCGGGAAGGACCTGCTCGCCGGCATCTTGCTGGGGCTGGCCATCGCCTGCAAGGCGACGCCGGCCTTGTTCCTTGTGTACTTCCTGTGGAAGCGATCTTTCCGCGTATTGCTCGGGTCGGCCGTCGGGCTGGCGCTGTTCTTCCTCGTGGTCCCGTCGCTGTTCTACGCGATTCAGGACCGGTCGCTCGTCAGCGGCTGGGAGCGGAATTGGGCCGCCCTGACCGCGTGGGTGAACGGCATGGTCGTGCCGTACCTCGTCCACGGGGTCGTGACGCCGGAGCGGGAAAACCAGTCGCTCCCCGGCCTTCTGACCCGGTTGCTGACGGCCAGCCCGTCGTTCTCCATTCATGTGGACGGCATCGCCACCCCGCTGGCGTATCACAACGTCGCCGACCTGAGCGCGGGGACCGTCAAGATGATTGTGCAGGGCTGCCAAGTCTTGTTCTTGGTCGCCATGGCGTGGCTGTGTCGGACGCCGGTAAAGCCGACTGTTTGGGCGCCGGCCCCGGCCCGGTGCGGGCCGGCCGTCGCCGCCGAGTTCTCGTTTATCCTGATTGGGATGCTGCTGTTCAGCGAGCGGACGTGGAAGCACCATTGTGTCACGTTGCTCCTGCCACTGGTCGCCCTCGTCGCCGCCGTGAGTTCGTCCGCCGTCCGGCGGCCGCTGCGGATGAGGCTCGGCGTCGCGCTCGGCGTGGCCGTGCTGATGATTTCGGCCACGAGTTCCGGGTTAGTCGTGGAAGACGCCCCGAAGGCGTCGTCTCAACTCTCCGGGCTGGCGCTGGTCGTCGGCCCGCTGGCGTACACGGGGGCCGTGGAGTCGGGCATGACCGCCGAACTCGGCTTTGTTCTGGACTCGCCGGGCAAGATCGCCCAAGTCTACGGGATCTACACGGCGGCGTTCGTCGTCCTGCTCGCCGGACTGGGCGTGCTGATCCGAAATCGGCGGGCTTTCGTGACGGTCTCTTTGCCCGCGTCGGCGACTGGAACCGCCGACACGTTGCCGCCGGTGATCGGGCGCCGCGGCCGGCCGC
>JAYUGD010000904.1:0-3684 GCA_043767785.1 Zavarzinella sp.
GCTTTGCGGAGCGGAGCGCGTCCGGAGACAATCACCGATATCTGCGATCAACGGATTTGGGTGGCTCGCGAGACGCGCTCCGCTGCGCAAAGCCTCCGCGTCGCGGCTAAACGGGTTTTGACGACGGGTGTAAAGTAGAATGACGTTTGCCGCACTTTTTTCTGCCGTTGGGACGCCATGACGAAGCCACTGTCGCTCCTCCTCTCCCTACTTTTCAGCGGGTTCCTCTTCGCAGAAGAACCAGCGAAGACGCCGGCCAAGCCCGCCTCCCCGCTCGCGGAAGCCCGGCAACGCTGGCTGCGGGGCAACTACGAAGAAGCTCGGGTCGCGTTCGAGAAACTCTTGGACGACAAGGAACACGGCGTCCCGGCCTCGATTGGCTTGGCCCGCACTTGGCTGGACGTGGGGGATGTCGCCAAGGCCAAACTTGTTCTCGAAGCGGCCGACGCCAAGACGCCGAAGAACCCGGACATCAAGGCGTGGCTGGCCAACCTGGATTACGACGGCGGCAAGTGGGACGAGGCGTTGAAGGCGGCCGAGGAGATTATCAAAGGTCATTCGGACCATTTCATGGCCCGGTGGGTGCGGGCGCGATACTACCGCGACACCGGCGACGTGGCCAAGGCCGACACGGAGATGCGCTGGTTCGTCCGCACCTACACGCAGCGGGACAACGACGACAAGCCGATCCAAAACCCGGACGAACTGATCCTTGTGGGCCAAGCGGCGGCCGAGAACGCCCGCTGGCACAGCCTCGGGGACCAGTTCCGCTTCCTCATCAACGACCTGTACCCGGACACGATGAAGTTCGAGCCGGACTTCTGGATGGCCGAGCAGGCCATCGGCATGTTGCTGCTCGAAAAGTACAACCGGCCGGAGGCGAACCAAGCCTTCGACAACGCCCTAAAGATCAACCCAAAGGCCGCCGACGCCTTGGTGGGCAAGGGGCTGGTGGACTTGCAAGAGTACAAGATGAAGGAGGCCGAGGGCTTCGCGGACCAAGCGCTAAAGATCAACCCCAAGCACGTCGGCGCCCTGCGGCTGAAAGCCGACGTGATGCGCGTCGCCGGCGACATGCCGGCGGCCGTCAAGTTGCTGGAGACCGCCAAGACGGTCAATCCGAAAGACGAGGCGACGATGGCCCGCTTGGCGACGTGCGCCATCGTCGCTCAGAAGCCGGACGACGTGGCCGGCCTCATCGCGGCCGTCAAGAAGTTCAACCCGAAGCCGGGCCAGTTCTTCCAAGACCTCGGCAGCACACTGGAAGACCACAAGCGGTACTACGAGGCCGAGGGGTACTTCAAGCAGTCCATCGAGTGCCGGGACAAACTCCCCGCCGCCAAGGCCGGCCTTGGCATGTTGTACCTGCGTCTGGGCAAGGAAGAGGAGGCCCGCACGCTGCTGGAATCGGCGTTCAAGGGGGATTCCTTCAACGTCCGCGTGTCGAACTCGCTCAAGGTGCTGCGGCACCTCGACAAGTACAAGATGGTGGACACCAAGCACTACCACTTGAAGTTCGACCCGAACACGGACGCCCTGCTCGCCTCGTTCATCGCGGAATACTTAGAGGAAGTTCACACGCAACTGGCCAAGGACTTCTCCTACGAGCCGCCGGGGAAAATCTACGTCGAGTTGTTCAACAGCCATGAGATGTTTAGCGGCCGCACCGTCGGCCTGCCGGACCTGCACACCATCGGCGCCTGCACGGGCAAGGTAATGGCCATCGCCTCCCCCAACGGCAAGGGGCTGGCCCGGCCGTTCAACTGGGGGCGGGTGATCCGGCACGAACTCGTCCACATCTTCAACGTGACGCAGACCGAATTTCAGGTGCCGCACTGGCTGACGGAAGGCTTGGCCGTGCGCAACGAAGGGGGCACGCACCCGCCGCAGTGGGACGCCGTCCTGCGCGAGCGGTTCGAGAAGGACACGCTGTTCAACCTCGGCACCGTGCTGTTCGGGTTCGTCCGGCCCAAGGACCAAGACGAGTGGTCGCTGGCGTACTACCAGAGCAACCTGTACGTGCAGTACCTCATCAAGACGCACGGCATCGAGAGTGTCGGCCCCCTGCTCTCCGCCTACCGGGACGGGTTGGACACCCCCCGCGCCATCGAGAAAGTGTGCAAGGTGAGTATCGGCCAGTTCGAACAGGGCTACCGGCAGTTCATCACCGATCTGGTGAAGTCGATCCCCTCCTCCAAGAAGTCGGTGACGGAAAAGCCGATGTCCCTCACGGAGTTGGAGAAGGCCCAGAAGGCGGCCCCGGACGACGCGGACTTGGCCGCCCGTCTCGCGGACCAATACTCCCGCCGCAAGAAGGCCGCCGACGCCCGCAAATTAGCCGAGACGGCGCTGGCAAAAGAACCGGGCCATGTGCAGGCGTCGCTCGTCAAGGCCCGCCTGCTCGGCCAAGCCGGGGATGATGAGGCGGCGCAAAAAGTCTTGGACGCCGCAATGACGAAGCACCCGGACGATAGCCGCTTGCTCATCGGCCTGAGCCGTATTGCGATGGAAGCCAAGGACTGGACGAAAGCCGCTGAGTTGCTGGAAAAAGGCCGCAAGGCCGCCCCGCTGGACGGCGACTGGCTCCCGTTGCTGATCGAGGTGTACACCAAGACCGAAAGCGCCGAAAAACTGGCCGACGTGCTGAAAGAACACATCGGCAACGACCCGGACGACTTGGACAGCCGTCTCAAACTCGCCAAGATCCTGCTCGCGGACAAGAAGTTCAAAGACGCGGAAGAAGTGGCGTTGGACGCCTGCCGCATCGACATTAAGAACAAAGACGCCCAAGCGAACTTGCTGGCCGCGATGGAAGGGCAAAAGAAGACCGACGCGGCCGATACCCTGCGCAAACGGTTCGCCGGCGAACAGCCGAAAGGCGATTGACGTAAGCGTTCTAGGTGTCCCCGCGCGGCCGTTGCCCTAGAATGCCCCCCGCGGACACCGGGGCAGCCATGACGCTCGACGAATTCCAGCGAACCATCAAGACGACCTTCGGGGCGAAGGACGAGCGGCGGGGGATCGCCGGCACGTTCATGTGGTTCATGGAGGAAGTCGGTGAACTGGCCGAGGCCCTGCGTGGCAACGCCCCGAAGGCCGAGACAGCGGCCGAATTCGCGGACGTGTTGGCGTGGCTGGCGACGCTGGCCAACATTGCCGGCGTCAACCTGACCGAAGCCATCGCGGCCAAGTACGGGTCCGGCTGCCCGGAATGCGGCCGGACCCCGTGCGCGTGCGGAACGACGGAAAAGCCCTAACCCCCGGCCCCCGAGCATGACCCGCTTCCTCCTTCTCGGCCTGCTCCTCGGCGTCGTCGCGGGGCCGTCTGTTGCCGTCGCCCAAACCCGCGAGCGGGTCAAAATCTCCAACATTCGCCTCGGCCTGCCCAACGGCCCCTACGCGGACTCTTCCCGCCGGGGCATGTACAAGACCGGCGCGTGGGCGCCCGTGTACGCGGACCTGGAGTGCGTGCGGGACACCGAGGAGGCCCTGCGCCTGACGGCCGAGACGCTCGACGCGGATGACGTCATGACGCAGGGCGGCGTGGACATCGCCCCGATGACCAAGGGGGAACGCCGCGGCGCCGCCGAACTCGGGCGGGTGCCGTACTTGAAGGCGAGTTCCATGTATGCGTCCGTCACGGTGCGCGTGACCGGCGCCGAGACCGGCCGCAACTACGGGGAA